>JAJPYT010000147.1 GCA_021204845.1 Prevotellaceae bacterium
CGGTTAACGCGAGATTCAGCTCTCCCTTTTTACCAGATATCCTCTGGCGTATTGGGGTTGTCGTAAACCTCCTTGGGGCACACCTCGAAGTAGTCGAACTTAAGGTCGAGCGTCTCGCTGTCAAGCACGTTTTTGAACTTCAGGTAATATTGCCTGTCTGGCTCCATGTCCTGCCTTACGATAATGCGTCGGGCAAGCTGGTCTTGAGCGCGTGCGGGCTCGGAATAACCTATTCCCGTATAGTGCTCTGGAGCCTTCATGAAGCCGTTGTTACGCATCTTCTTGTCGGTCTCGGCGTCGGTGTCCTCGTCGCCCGTGTCCTCCACCCAGCCCACGAAGTCGCTGGTAGGCTCAAGTCGCAGGTCGAGAGGAATGCCCATGGCGTAGAGGTTCTCCGTATCAGTTCCGAAGTAAACCTGGCACATGCCGCGGTAAGACGACGTGTTAGAGACGAGGAAGCGCACCTCGTAAGTTCCCTTCGCGGGCACTGGCGGCATGGGGAAGGTGACCTCGTAGCGACCGTTTATGTAGAAGCCGTCGCCCTGATAGTTGAGCAGGCTCTTGCCCAGACCAAGATAGTAATAGAAGTTTGTTCCGTCCTCGATGTAGGTGTTGTCAAGATACTGATAATCAGCGTTAATAGGTATTCCCACGCACATATCACGGTCTGTGCCGATGCGGTTGGCGCGAATGTCGTTGTTCATGAATTCGGGGAAAAGGCTTGCCACGTCGTAGCGCCAGCGGTGCTTCTGGAAGTTGTCGCGGGTGTCCTGGTTATAAGCCAGTGTGGCGGGTCCCGCGTTCGCATTTACCGCCGAAATGGGATAGATATAACCGTTTACCACGTTGATTGCCCCTCCCGTGTCTACATAGAACCCTGCCTTGTCGTCGTCGCAGCTAAGCTCCTGGTAGGTGCCGGTGCGGGAATTGTCGAGATTCGGGAAGCGGTTGATGTAAATTCCGTCCAGATTGCCCACCTGATAGAGCGTGAAGAGCCTCTTCTTGCCCATGGTGGTGTAAGTCTCGTTTACCGCCACTGTGTAGTTTGTGGAGGTCGTGTAGACGTAGCCTTTCTCGTTGTAGTGAATAACTAGCTTGTCGGACGAGATGCGCATGGGCAACATGTGATAGGTGACAAACTGGTTGAGCACATTTTCCTCGTTGGAATAGTCGTCATCGGTGAGCGCGTCGGGATATAAATCCTTGGAAATCACCCAATCCTTAACGTCCTCCACAGTTATGTCCTGGGGAGTTTTGCCTAAGGTCTGGCTCCAGAAATCATCGGTCTCAGCAAAGATTGTGTAACCGTATTTGCGGTGCTCGGGCAAGTAGCCTATGGAACTCTTCTCCACCAGCGTGGGAAGGTCAGACAACTGACCCGTGAGGTACATCTGCTCATAGGTTTCGTCCCTTATCTTTGTGAGCGTGTCGAGCATGCCGCACGCCAGCACTATCTTGGCTGTCACGAGGAAACCCTCTGTGTTGTCCGTGACGTAGCTGTTAAGCAATTCGCCAATTGACTCGTTGCTTGGAGCCACAACAGTGTGAACCTCGTGAATATATCCGTTTACAGCGTAGATATCGCGATTTACCATGTCCAACAGGCACCCGTCGTGCACGATTCCGAGAGTGTCCTTAGTTCCGTCGATATAGATGGAATCTGGGTCATTTCCGTAGTTTACAGTAAGTTTGCGGTCGTTCATGTTAGCCAAAAGGAACTCCGCATTGTCGCTGGGGAAACTGCCCGTCTCGTATGCCTCGGTGTCGTCGCCACCGTCGATGATGCTGTTGTAGACTATCACTTTCTGGATTGAGTCCAGAATATTGTCGTCGTCGAAGCCGTCCCACGAAGGCTCGGTGATGAGACCCTTGCGATAGAGGGTGTCGAGATACTCCTGAATTGCCTGGTTGTCTGGTGCGAAGACCGTGTAATTTCCACGAGCGGAGAGCAGCTGCTGCACGGTGGAAGCGCTGCGCGAGCTTACCAGCACCTCGCTAATGAGGGCGTAATACTCGCTATATTCCTCGTGACTCTCCAAGTAGCTGGAGACGGTGTAACCCGTGAAAGTGTAGCGGTCGGACTCGTCGATGTCCTCCGTACAGCTCTGAATCACGAAAGCGGCACACAGCGCAAGGGCGCCAAGCGCGAATTTACTTTTGTTTTTCATCTGGTAAAACATATTCACTTTCATAACTAACAGGCAACAACGAAGAAAGCCCCCAAAAGCTCCCGCCATCATTGACGAACTCTGAGGCAAAAGTAACAAAATTTAAAGTTGCCATCTTCCGTTGTGCCGTATTTAACCTTTTCTTTTAATTATATTTAACGGTTAACACTGAACCGTCTTGTTTTCATGTTGTTTTGAATATATAGCAAAGCTCCTGGAGCAAAGGGGAAAACAGCTTAGCGGAGACGGGCAAAGCGACAACTCCGCCCTCTCCACATTTTTCACTTAACCTTCACCTTTGCGGCGAGGCTCTTGCACGTGTCGCGCAGAGCGGTCTGGTCGGCATCGAGCGTGTCCCAGCAAACCACCACTCCCATGCGGCGGCCTACGTGCGCCACGGGCTTGCCGAATATCCTGAGATAGGTGCGCGGCGCGGCGCAAACGTCCTGCATGCCCTCATAGTCGGGATGGTCAGTCTCCACCCCCGAGAGTATAACCGCGCTGGCTCCCTGGCGCTCCTGCGTGATTTCGGGTATGGGCAGGCCAAGCACGGCACGCGCGTGAAGCTCGAACTCCGAGAGGTTCTGCGTGCCAGCCAGGGTGACCATGCCAGTGTCGTGAGGGCGAGGACTGAGCTCGCTGAAGATTACTCCCTCCTTCTCGCTCACGAAGAACTCCACGCCCCAAATGCCGGCACCAGTGAGAGCCGCCGTCACCTCGCCAGCCATGCGTCTCGCCTCTGCCAGATGCTCGGGTTTCATGGCACGGGGCTGGAAACTCTCGCGGTAGTCGCCGCTCTTCTGCACGTGACCCACCGGGGCGCAAAACAGCGTGGGACCGTTCTGCTGCGTTACGGTGAGCAGCGTTATCTCGTAGTCGAAGGGGATGAACTGCTCAACTATCACCTCCATGATGTCGCCCCTGGCTCCTGCGCAAGCCATGTCCCACGCCTTGTGCAAGTCCTCGGCGCGGTCCACCTTGCTCTGCCCATGCCCGCTGGAGCTCATGAGCGGCTTTATTATGCAGGGGAAGCCCACCTCGCTGGCTGCCTTCCGCAACTCCTCGAAATTCTTCGCGTAGCGGTAGTTGGCAGTCTTGAGCCCAAGTTCCGTGTGTGCCAGCTCACGTATGCTCTTGCGGTTCATGGTGTAGTTCACCGCCCTTGCGCTCGGTACGACGTGTAGGCCCTGCTTCTCAAACTCATACAACTTCTCAGTGCGAATAGCTTCTATCTCCGGCACGATGATGTCGGGCTTCACCTCCTTAACCACCCGCTCAAGCGCCTCGCCGTCAAGCATGGAAAACACGCGGCATTCGTCCGCCACCTGCATGGCTGGGGCATTGGCATATTTGTCGCAAGCCACCACATACTGACCCTTGCGCTTCAATGCAATTACGAACTCCTTGCCTAACTCTCCCGAACCAAGAAGAAGAATCTTTTTCATTTCGCAATATACTTTTATAGTTGTTGTTAGTTATCTGCCGCAAAGTTAATCTTTTTACTCTTATAAACCCAATAAAGCACAAAGTTCTTTTCATATTTATTCCATCAATTTTTTGCCGTTTATGCAATTTGTATAGGCGCAGAATAAAGTTTTTTGTATCTTTGCCCCGAGCTACACTAACAAGACACAATAATTTATCTATGTTTGAGAACCTAAGCGACAAACTGGAACGCTCGCTGAAACTGCTGAAGGGCGAAGGGAAAATCACGGAAATAAACGTGGCGGAGACCCTGAAGGAAGTGCGCAGGGCGCTGCTGGATGCCGATGTGAACTACAAAGTGGCGAAGGCTTTCACCGACACGGTGAAGCAGAAAGCCTTGGGACAGAACGTGCTGACGGCAGTGAAACCAGGGCAACTGATGGTAAAAATAGTGCACGACGAGCTGGCGGAGCTGATGGGCGGCGACACGGCTGAGCTGAACCTGCCTGGCCGCACGGGCAACCCCTCCATAATTCTGATGGCGGGACTGAACGGCTCGGGTAAGACAACCTTTAGCGCCAAGCTGGCGAAACTGCTGCACGAGAAGAAAGCGAAGAAGCCCCTGCTGGCGGCATGCGACACCTTCCGCCCCGCCGCCATGGAACAGCTGCGTGTGCTGGGCGAGCAGGTGGGCGTGCCAGTCTACATGGAAGAGGGAGCGACCGACCCCGTTGCAGTGGCGCGAAACGCGATAGCGGAAGCCAAGGCACGGGCAAACGACGTGGTAATAGTGGACACGGCTGGCCGCCTGGCTATAGACGAGGAGCTGATGCGGCAAATCAGCGACATAAAAGAGGCGATAGACCCGCATGAGATTCTCTTCGTGGTGGACGCGATGACGGGACAGGACGCGGTGAACACGGCGAAAGAGTTCAACGACCGCCTGGACTACACGGGCGTTGTGCTAACAAAACTTGACGGAGACACACGAGGCGGAGCCGCCATAACCATACGCACCGTGGTGAACAAGCCCATAAAATTCGTGGGAACGGGCGAGAAAATGGATGCGATAGACCAGTTCCACCCTGCCCGAATGGCAGACCGAATATTGGGCATGGGAGATATCGTCTCACTCGTGGAGCGTGCGCAGGAGCAGTTCGACGAGAAGGAGGCACGCCGGCTGGAGGCGAAAATAAAGAAAAACAAATTTGACTTCAGCGACTACTACCAGCAGATTCAGCAGATTAAGAAGATGGGCAACCTGAAGGAGATTGCCAGCATGATACCGGGAGTGGGGAAGGCGCTGAAGGACGTGGAAATCAGCGACGACGCCTTCAAGAGCACAGAGGCGATAATCCAGAGCATGACACCCAAGGAAAGGGAGAACCCCGCCATTCTGAACTCCAGCCGCAGGGCGCGCATAGCAAAAGGCAGCGGCACCACCCTGCAGGAGGTGAACAAACTAATTAAGCAGTTCGACCAGATGCGCAAGGTGCTGAAGATGGCGACCGACCCGCACCTTAGCTCTATGGCTAACATGCGGGCAAGGGCGAAAGGCGGGTTCCCGAAGAGATAGCTACCTTATAACCAACCAATAAAAAACGACAACTATGGAACTTATTGACGGAAAAGCCACAGCGGCTAAAATCAAGGAAGAGATTAGGCAAGAAGTGGAACAGATAGTGGCAGGCGGAGGGAAACGCCCCCATCTGGCAGCAATCCTGGTGGGCCACGACGGCGGCAGCGAGACCTACGTCCGCAACAAGGTGCTCGCCTGCGAGGCTTGCGGCTTCAAGAGCACCCTCGTGCGCTATGAGGAAGACGTGACCGAGGCCGAGCTTTTGGAGAAAATCGCGGAGCTTAACAACGACGACGATGTGGACGGCTTCATCGTGCAGCTGCCCCTGCCCCGCCACATCAACGAGCAAAAGGTGACCGAAGCCATAGACTACCGCAAGGACGTGGACGGCTTCCACCCCGTGAACGTGGGTCGCATGGCGATAGGGCTGCCATGCTTCATAAGCGCCACCCCACTTGGCATTCTCACCCTGCTGCGGCGCTACAACATCCCCACAAAAGGCAAGAAATGCGTGATTCTGGGACGCAGCAACATCGTGGGCAAGCCCATGGCACAGCTGATGATGCAGAAGCAGTATGGCAACTCCACAGTGACCGTCTGCCACAGCCAAAGCCCCACGCTGAAGCAGGAATGCCGCGAGGCGGACATAATAATAGCCGCCATAGGGCAGCCACACTTCGTCACAGCGGATATGGTGAAGCCAGGTGTTGTGATTGTCGACGTGGGAACCACCCGAGTGCCCGACGCTACGCGCAAGAGCGGTTTCCGCCTCTGCGGCGATGTCAAGTTCGACGAGGTCTCTCCCCTCTGCTCATACATCACCCCAGTGCCAGGCGGTGTAGGACCCATGACCATCTGTATGCTCATGCTCAACACTCTGGCGGCAGGGAAGAAGCAGTACTACAAATAAATTTGCCCGGGAACTTGGGCGTTTGAAATAAAAGCGTTATCTTTGCAGTTGCAATTTAGGGAGAGCCCTCCCCCTACTTGCCAAGTTCTTTTAGATGGTGGCTGTAGTTCAGCTGGTTAGAGCGTCAGATTGTGGTTCTGAATGTCGTGGGTTCGAATCCCACCAGCCACCCACTCCGAAATACCCATGACTACCAGAGAGTTACCTCTCCAAATCATGGGATTTTTCCCTCTTTTTTCGCCCTCGGTGAAAACAAAAAAACCGCCATTTTAGGGCTCACCCGATAATCATTGGTGGTAAGCATAAATATTAGCCAGTCTGAAAAGGAAGAACTTCTCATCCACGACTCCCCTCAGGGCGGCGCGGAACTGTTTGATTTTGGCATTGAAGGGGCTCACCCGATAATTATTGGGGATCAGTCCCAAAACCCTGTTGCAAGGGTTACAAACAGAGTATAAAAAAG
>JAJPYT010000189.1 GCA_021204845.1 Prevotellaceae bacterium
GTGAGATTCGGGCCTTTTTCCTTTTCAGGGCATCTTGTCTCCAGTCCAGCTCATGAGTATTGGGCTCCATATCCATCAGGTTCTTAAGCAGCTGCGGCAGCGTTTCCAAGTCGGAGACGGCGGTGCAAAGCTCACCGAGGTCATTGCCTTGCAACATCTCTCTGTTCGCCACCACGTGTCCTCGGCTCTTTGAGAGGGCGCTAAGCAGTTTCAGCTTTATGCCAGTGGGCTGGAAGGTGAGCAGCAGGTTCACCCGTGCCTGTGCCAGCAGCTGGCTCATCTCCTCGTCGGAGGGGTTGGCGACTACGCACACGTTCGGGCGGCGGGAGCCGAAGGAAGGGCTGCGCCCCGCAAGCACGAACTGGCAATCAGGCATTTGGGGAGCCAGCTGGTCCTGTATGAAGTTTGCCACGCAGACGTTCTCCTCCACCTTCAGGTTCCCCTGATAGAGCACGTAAGGTTGCGTTCCGCCCTGGACGGGCACGTATGCGTCGTCGTAGAAGCAGGGCAGCAGCACGACCTCTTTCTGGGGGAAGCGTCTGCGCAGCGATTCCGCGTCAGCCTGCGATATGGCCAGGATGCGGTCTGCCCCTGCGAGCACCTTCTCGAAGCGCCTAAGTTTCCACGCCTCCGTGCGGTAGTAAATATTCCTCCATCCCCCTCTCACCTGCCTTGCCAGCAGACTGTAATATTCGTGCTCTATGTTGTGCATTCTCACTATTTTCAGCCTTTCCCTCAGCCGCGGATGCAGCAGGAAGTGGCAAGTGTGCAAGCCCTCGAAGAGGATGGGGGCGCTGTCGCGGCACAAGTTATCCAGCAGCTCGGGGCTTCGCCTGCTGTTGGCTATGTAAGGCTCGGTGGAGAGCAGGCGGCAAAGTCCCGTCTGCCGCTTGTAATAGAAGACGCTGGAGCACAGCTCTTCCAGCTCTGGGGAGCATTTCCTGTCTCCGTAGATGTAGGTGTGAAGGCAGATTTCGTGCCCCTGCCCGCGCAGCCATTTCAGCTTGTAAAAGACATCGATAGCGCCGCCATAATCGGCAGGAAAGGGCACTTGAAAGCTCACCACGTGTATTTTCATGACGGCAAATCTACAAAAAATATACGAATATCACCGTTGAAAACAAAGTTTTTACTACATTTGTGCGTGTTATGAGACCCTTGGCAGAGAGAATGCGTCCTACGACGCTCGACGATTACATTGGGCAACGGCACCTCGCGGGGCCGGGGGCTGTGGTGCGTAGGATGATTGAAGCGGGTCACGTGAACAGTTTCATCCTCTGGGGGCCTCCGGGCGTTGGCAAGACCACGCTTGCCACCATAGTAGCCCACCAGCTCGAAGTGCCTTTCTTCACGCTCAGCGCCGTCACCAGCGGAGTGAAGGACGTGCGCGAGGTGATAGAGAAAGCCAAGGCGAGCCGCTTCTTCGACACGCAAAGCCCCATACTCTTCATCGACGAGATTCACCGCTTCTCCAAGTCGCAGCAAGATTCCCTTCTGGGGGCTGTGGAGCAGGGAGTGGTCACTCTCATCGGAGCCACCACCGAGAATCCCTCTTTCGAGGTCATACGCCCCTTGCTGAGCCGCTGCCAGGTGTATGTGCTCGAGCCCCTTGGCGATGAGGATTTGCTGGCTCTGGCCCGTCACGCCATAGAGACCGACGTTGTGCTAAAGGAACTGCGTTTCGAGCTGAAGGAGACTGCCGCCCTACTGCGATACGGCGCGGGCGACGCGCGCAAGCTATATAACATATTGGAGCTGGTGGCTGCCACTGCCGACGCTCAGGGCAGGGTGGAGCTCACCGACCAGCGCGTTACCGACTGCCTGCAACAGAACGCCATGGCTTACGACAAGGCAGGTGAGATGCACTACGACATTATCTCTGCCTTCATAAAAAGCATCAGGGGCAGCGACCCCGACGCGGCAATCTATTGGATGGCGCGCATGATAGAGGGTGGGGAAGACCCAGCATTCATAGCCCGCCGTATGCTCATAAGCGCCAGCGAGGACATAGGGCTGGCGAACCCTAACGCCCTGCTGCTGGCAAACGCCGCTTTCGACGCGGTGATGAAGCTCGGCTGGCCCGAGGGGCGCATACCGCTTGCCGAGGCGGTGATATACCTCGCCACGAGCCCAAAGAGCAATTCCGCCTATATGGCTATAAACACCGCCCTGCAGCACGTGCGCGAGACTGGCAACCGCCCCGTGCCACTGCACCTGCGCAACGCCCCCACGAGTCTTATGGCCAGTTTGGGCTACGGCAAAGATTACAAATACGCCCACGACTTCGAGGGGCACTTCGTGAAACAACAATATCTGCCCGACGGGCTTGAGGACACCCGTTACTGGCACCCGCAGCCTAACGCGCAGGAAGACAAGATGGCGGAGCGCATGCGGGCTTTCTGGCAAGAACGTTTCGACAACTAACAATTTTACTCATTCATTCAACCAAATTAATTCTTTTACAACTATGATGACAGACATTCAAATCGCGCGGGCCACGAAACTTGAGCCCATCGGCAAAATCGCCGCCAAGTTAGGTATTCCAGAGGACGAGCTGGAGCAGTACGGCAAGTATGCCGCCAAAGTGCCGGAGAAGCTCATCGACGAGCAGAAAATCCGTGAGCACAAACTTATTCTCGTGACTGCGATCACACCCACGAAGGCAGGTATAGGCAAGACAACCGTGAGCGTGGGCCTCGCCCTGGGAATGAACTACATAGGCAAGAAGGCCATCGTCGCCCTGCGTGAGCCCTCGCTTGGTCCCTGCTTCGGCATGAAAGGCGGTGCCGCCGGTGGCGGTTATGCCCAGGTGCTGCCCATGGACAAGATAAATCTCCACTTCACAGGCGACTTCCACGCCATCACCTCCGCCCACAACATGATTGCCGCCCTGCTCGACAACTACATATATCAGCACCGCGAGGAGGGCTTCGCCATGAAGGAAGTGCTATGGAAGCGCACTCTGGACGTTAACGACCGTAACCTGCGCTACATCGTCACGGGTCTCGGAGCGAAGACCAACGGCGTGACCATGGAGAGCGGCTTCGACATCACGCCCGCCAGCGAGATAATGGCTATCCTCTGCCTGGCTGAGAACATCGAGGATTTGCGCCGTCGCATAGAGAACATACTCCTCGGCACCACGTCGGAGGGAAAGCCTTTCTACGTGAAGGATATGGGCGTTGCCGGAGCTATCTGCGCCCTGCTGAAGGACGCGCTGCATCCCAACCTCGTGCAGACCACCGAGAACACTCCTGCCTTCGTGCACGGCGGGCCCTTCGCCAACATAGCCCACGGATGCAATTCCGTACTTGCCACACGAATGGCTCTGACTTATGGTGATTACGTAATCACAGAGGCAGGCTTCGGTGCCGATCTGGGTGCCGAGAAGTTCTACGATATCAAGTGCCGCAAGAGTGGTTTGCAGCCGGCGCTCACTGTGCTCGTCGCCACCACCCAGGGCCTGAAGATGCATGGCGGTGTGCCTCTCACCGACCTTAAGAAGGAGAACATGGCTGGCTTGGTTGAGGGGCTGAAGAATCTCGACAAGCACATTGCCAACATCCAGAGCTTCGGCCAGACCGTCGTTGTCAGCTTTAACCGCTTTGCCACCGACACTGACGCTGAGATAGATTGCTGCCGCCGCCACTGCGAGGAGCTGGGCGTGGGCTTTGCCGTCAACAACGCTTTCAACGAGGGCGGAAAGGGAGCCGTGGAGCTGGCCGAGCTGGTGGTCAAGACCATAGACGAGAAGCCCAGCAAGCCGTTGCAGTTCGCCTACACCGATGATATGAGCATCGAGGAGAAGGCAATAGCCGTCGCCACAAAAATTTATGGCGCCGCCGAGGTAACCTTCTCTCCCACAGCGAAGAAGATGTTGCAGCGTGCCGAGTCTCTGGGCCTCTCCCACTATCCCGTCTGCATCGCCAAGACACAATACTCCTTCTCCGCCGACGCCAAAGCCTATGGTGTGCCCACTGGCTTCACGGTGGCGATCAGGGATGTCGTAATAAACACTGGAGCCGAGATGCTCGTGCTTATAGCTGGCGACATCATGCGCATGCCGGGCTTGCCTTCCAGCCCGCAGGCTGAGCGCATCGACGTTGTGAATGGTGAAATCGACGGCTTGTCATAACCCTTCCCCGCTTCCCGACGTGAAATATTCCGCGGCTATCTTCGACCTCGACGGCACGCTCACCTACACTCTCGAGGATTTGTGGGTCAGCACCAACCATGCTCTCTCGCTCATGGGGCTTCCCCGGCGCAGCCTCCAGGAGGTGCGGCTCTTTGTGGGCAACGGGGTGGGGAGGCTCATCCGCCGCGCCATGCCCGATGGCACCTCGCAGGAGGATTACGAGCGCTGTCTCTCCCTGTTCAAGGACCACTACGTGCGCCACTGCTTCGACCACACGCGCCTCTACGACGGTGTCGACGAGCTCCTTCTGGCGCTTAGGGAGAGAGGCGTGGCGGTGGCTATCGTGAGCAACAAGCTACAGGCCGGGGTCGACGAGTTGTGGCGAAAGTTTTTCTCCCTCACCGTCAGTGTGGCGGTGGGGGAGCACGACGGGCTGAGCCGCAAGCCAGCTCCCGACATGGTGGATGAGGCTATCCGCAGGCTTGGCGTCTCCAAGGCGGAGTGCCTCTACGTGGGCGACAGCGAGGTCGACATTCTCACCGCTCTGGGCGCCTCCCTCCCTTGCGTAAGCGTGCTGTGGGGTTTCCGCACCCGCGAGGAACTGGAGCAGGCGGGAGCCACCACGTTCATCTCCCGTCCCGACGAGCTGCTCGGCTATTTCACCGATTAGAGGGCACTCCTTACCGTTACCCATCCGTCTCTTAGCCTGCTGCCTCCTAAGATAAATTGGGGGCGCGCGGCTCGCTTATGTGTATTTTTTATTATCTTTGCGGCAAAATAGGAAATAGAAAGACACAAACTATGTACAGAACAAGAACTTGTGGGGAACTGCGGCTTGCCGATGTGGGCGGGGCGGTTACCCTTTGTGGCTGGGTTCAGCGCCTGCGCAAGATGGGCGGCATGACGTTTGTCGACCTGCGCGACCGCTATGGCATCACGCAGCTGGTTTTCAACGACAAATATGACGCTGCCCTCACTGAGCGGGCCAACAGCCTTGGACGAGAGTATGTTATACAGGTGGTGGGCAAGGTGAGCGAGCGCCAGAGCAAGAATCCCAATCTGCCCACGGGCGATGTGGAGATAATCGTCACGGAGCTTCGCGTCCTCAACCCGAGCCTCGTGCCGCCTTTCACCATCGAGGAGAACAGCGACGGGGGCGACGACCTCCGCATGAAATATCGCTATCTCGACCTGCGCCGCGCCTGTGTGCGCCGCAATCTGGAGCTGCGCCACAGGTTCGCCTTCGAGGTGCGCCGCTATCTCGACGGGCAGGGCTTCCTGGAGGTGGAGACCCCGGTGCTCGTGAACAGCACGCCCGAGGGAGCGCGCGACTTCGTGGTTCCCAGCCGCATGAATCCCGGGCAGTTCTACGCCCTGCCGCAGAGTCCGCAGACGCTTAAGCAGCTGCTCATGGTAAGCGGTTTCGACCGCTATTTCCAGATAGTAAAGTGCTTCCGCGACGAGGACCTGCGTGCCGACCGCCAGCCAGAGTTCACGCAGATAGACTGCGAGATGTCTTTCGTGGAGCAGGAGGATATATTGCAGATGTTCGAGGGAATGACGCGCCACCTCTTCAAGGCTCTCCTTGGCCTGGACATACCCACCTTGCCTCGCATGACCTGGGCGGACGCCATGAAATACTACGGCAGTGACAAGCCCGACACACGCTTCGACATGCGCTTCGTGGAGCTGGACGGCGTGCTGAAGGGCACGGGCCAGTTCTCTGTGTTCAACGATGCGGCATACATAGGCGGCATCTGCTGCAAGGGCCAGGCGTCCTACACGCGCAAGCAGATAGACCAGCTTACCGACTTCGTGAAGCGTCCGCAGATAGGTGCCAAGGGGCTTGTCTATGCCCGTGTCATGGACGACGGCAGCCTTAAGAGCAGCGTCGACAAGTTCTACTCTCCCGAGGTGCTCGCCTCCTTGCGTAACGCCATGGATGCCGCTCCGGGCGACCTTATCCTCATTCTCAGCGGCGACGACGCGATGAAGACGCGCAAGCAGCTCTCCGAGCTCCGCCTCGAGATGGGGCAAAGGATGGGTCTCCGTCCGAAGGACAAGTTCTCCTGCCTGTGGGTTATAGACTTCCCCATGTATGAGTGGAGCGACGAGGAGCAGCGCCTCATGGCCATGCACCACCCCTTCACGTCGCCCAAGCCCGAGGACATTCCCCTGCTCGACACCGACCCTGCCAGCGTGCGCGCCAATGCCTACGACATGGTCATCAACGGTGTTGAGGTGGGCGGTGGG
>JAJPYT010000086.1 GCA_021204845.1 Prevotellaceae bacterium
ATGTAAAGGTATGGGTGATGGACGTAGTTGAGAACCGCATCTATGCCAGCGATGGAGGGAATGCGGATTGGACCTGGGGGGAGACCCTCATAAAGGTATGTGTTGTAGGGGCTGTCAGTCTCGAGATGTGCCTTAAGGAGGCGACGCAGGGCGAAGTCGCCAAGGGCGAACTTAACCGTGGGGTCGGCTTGCAGGGGCATTTCCTGGCGCAAACGATTAATGTAAAGCCCCGCTATCATGGGCTTCTCGGCATTGTTGGCGGTCTCTTCGTCCACTATGCTGGCAAGCGTAGCCACCTCCACATGGGTGAGGGCCGCCTCACGGGCTTTCGCCTCGCGCTGGGGTGTCCAAAAGGCTGCATTCTCCTGCCTCATGCGCTCGAGAAAAGCGTCGAGGGAGATGTTCCAATAAACCTGATAGGTATTGGGGATGAAGAGGGCTGGCAGCGTCTGCGGGCTGTAGCCGAACCGCGCGGTGAACGAAGAATCGGCAAAAGAAGAAGCCACTTCCAGCGAGTCCATCATGAGGTGACTGCCAAGAAAAGCGGCGAGGTCGTCCATAGTGCGCAGACTGGGCAACGTAAGGTTCAGAGGGTCTTGCCTCCCGCTACGCAGCCGCATAAAAACAGAAAGGATATTGTCTCCACCGTGAATGAGATACATACCGGGACGCGGGCTATAGCCAAGAATGGCGAGCATGCGGAAGCCCGTGGTCCGCACGCCCGCCTCGCTTAGCTTCTCTTTTACGGAATCGCCGCCAGGATAGACGTAAACAGGCACGTCTTCCTCCCCCCGATAAGCAGGTGTAAACAGCACACACGCCACAATCACTGCGCCCAGAAGCACGAGAGCCGCCAAGCTGGCAGACACGGGCAGGAGCCACTTACGCCTCATAACTCGATGAGGGTGAAGGAATATGCCGGCAAGTTCAGCCGACAATCAGCGGAGAGAGAGACCTCCCCCTCGACGGGGCGAGCCGTGGTACTGTCGTAACGCCCTGTGAGAGTGGTGGTCTTGCAGGTCTTCTCAGCCTCGAGCAAGCCATCGAGCGAGAGATGCGCACTTACCTCGACTGGCAGAAGGTTCACCATTTTGAGATAAGTCTTGCCCGTCTTGCTGTCGCGGACTGTGCTTACAGCCATACGCTGGGGCACACCATGAGGCACGGAATCAGTAGGAGTAATGGTGCTGGGCATGTAGACATCGCCCTGGCTGCCTCCGCACATCTTATGGGCGAAATAGCCCACGGTGGGTTTCACCTCCGTACCAGTGAAATAAATCATGTCGGGAGTCCACTGCGTGTGATGCTCACGCGCCAGAAGCGGGGCGTAGCTGCTCATGACAACCACGTCGGCATTGCGCTCGAGATTGCAGAAATATAGCGCCTCGGCAAGGGCTGTCTCTATGGTGCTCTTGCGCCCCGGACCGTGAGCCGCCCACTCTCCGAGATAGACTTTGGGAGCCATGCGGTCGTACTGGTCGTAGAAATCCTGGTTGTAGATATACCAAGCAGGGGGAAGATAATAATGCTCGTCCACCATGTCTATGATATCTTTGTTCTCCGTTGCCACGCGCCAGCCCTCGTCGTAGTCTGGCCCATAGTAGAAGGGACCCACCGTGCCGCAAATCTCCATTTCGGGATACTTCTCTTTCACAGCCTTGCAAATCATGAGATAACGCTCTATGAAGGTGGGACTTATGAGGTCTTCGTTGCCGATTCCTATCATCTTAAGACCGAAAGGCTGCTTATGCCCCTGCTCTATGCGCTTGCGCCCCCACTGGGTGGAAGCATCGCCATTTGCCCATTCTATGAGGTCGAGCACGTCCTGAATGTAGTCTCCCATCTGGTCCATGGGTATACCACCTTGCTGACCGCCGCCTCCGTCGCTGGAGTTTGCGCAGGGAACACCAGCCGCCAATACAGGCAGAGGCTCCATGCCCATGTCCTCACACATCTGGAAAAACTCATAGTAGCCTATTTTGCGGCTCTGGTGGTATCCCCAGAGGTTGCGTAGCGGTTTGCGGTCCTCCAGCGGACCTATGGTTTCCTTCCAGTTATACATGTTTCCAAGCCCGTCGCCATGCACTAAGCAACCGCCTGGGAAACGGAGAAACTTAGGATTTAGGGCAGCTATGGTCTCCGCCAAATCGCGCCGCAAGCCGTGTCCTTTATACGTGTCCCGGGGCATGAGGCTCACCATGTCGAGAGCAACCTCCCCTGCCGCCAGCGGACAGATGTCGAGTATGGCGCTGTCGCAGTCGGCGGTGGGAACGAGGGTCGCTTTCACTTTCTTCCATGCGGAGGAAGCGCCAAGAGTGGCAGAAGCCAAAGAGGTATTGCCGTCCATGAGGGAAACCTTGACCTTACCGCCTTTCAAGTATAGCGAGAGGTCATATTTCTGCCCCTCCCGCACTGGTATGCCGTCGAAGCCCTCGTTGCGCAGCGAGGCTCCCAACTGGTCGGCAGAGACCTTAAGGCGGACGGCATGAGAGTTGTTCTCGCTAATGCCCTGCTCGCTGGTGTCGAGCGTGGCTTGCCCCTCAAGGCTCCATGCTGTCAGTTGATTCCACTTTTTAGAATCCTTCTTGCCTAAACGGTCGTGCGGCTCATACTCAAAATCTCCATTCTGGAGAAGCTCGGCATTCAAGCCGCCGTCGGCGCTATAGTTAATGTCCTCGAAGAAAACTCCCATAAGTTTGTCGCTTATGGCTTTGGGGGCGGAAGCGTCCACCACCACATCGGCGTGCACGGTCTGGAGACTGTCGAAGCGGATGGAATCTTGCCGCGCCACCTCGCTATAGCGGCGGGAGAGCGCTTGACCGGCATCGAGATTGTCGCGGAGGCGTTCCAGAAGCAAGCGAGGAATGCGAATAGCCTCGTTCTGGGCGCCCTGAGAAACCTGCACAGGGCTGGAGAAGGTAATCAAATCGGTGCTGGAGGTGGAGTAATAGACCCCGTCCTTGTTGTGAAAAAACACAGTGTATGCGCCATCCGCATAGCTGATGACGGGGCTAAGGCATTGCCCCACTCCCTCCATGAAGGGAAAATCTTGCGGCCGCCAGTGAATCATATCCACGGTGTGGGTGACCCCAAACTGGTTGGCATGGTTGTCTACCTGGAAAACCGCTGCTATGAGACCATCGGGACCCATGGCAAGACTTGGGGCGTAAAGTTTCTTTCCTTTCCCCCAGGGACCATAATCGCTCGTGAGCACACAGTCGGACATGGAGGAGTTCCACTGCTCCCCGTCAGAACTCCACTGGATGAACATGCCCTCTCCTTTGGCATTTCCAGTGGGTTTTACATAAACGCTGTCAGGTATGCCCGCATAAGTGGCACAAGGCAGGCCCAGCAGCAGGACCAGAATTGTCTTTTTCATTAGTTATTAGCTGTTTGTGTTAAGGTTATTTCTGTAGTTACGCCCGAACTGGTAAGCGAGATGACTGCGCTACGGTCCGCACTCTCCTCGTTGGGCGAGAGGGTGATGGGGGCATGGTTGGAGCCTGCGCTGCCCGATGTGCTTTGCAGGTGAACGAACGTGGAGTCGTCGCAAGCCAGGGTCCAATCATTATAGGCGGTGAAAGCCAGCGTGTCCACCACCTGCGTGGCGCTGTCGGTGAGCGAGAACGTGGCACGCACGGGATATGTGTTAGAGCCATACTCGTAAGCGGGAGTGGGGCGCGAGATGTTGTGCCAGCCAAACTGCAGGAAACTGATGGTCATGGTGGCGGACCAATCATCGGGTCCATAATTGTAAACGCTTATCATGCAGTCGCGCGTCTCTCCCGTGGCGTTAGCCTCAAAGGTCACTGGCACAGACATATACCACTCGTACCAATAACTGTTCTCTATCTTCATGTAGGCGAGGTCGGGGTCTATGGTCACCCAACTGTCGTTGGTGGTAATCTGGTAACTGTCGAACGTGGTGAAGGCGATGGAGTCCTTCAACTGGTCGGCAAACAGAGAACCGTAAGTCCCAGGAGTGGGATAGACCTGGGCTATGGAATGGCGGTAGCTTTCCTTGTCGCAAGAGGCAAGGCAGGCGACTGCAAGTGACAGAAAAATAATCTTTCTCATACGAATGCTATTTTAGTTTGTATTTACAAATATAGAAATATATTAGTGAAAAAACATCAAAGGATTCTTGTTTTAACTCTTTTTGTGTATATTTGCTACCAAAAGAGGGAAGCCGACAGCCGCTGCCATGAAGAACGAGTATCACAAAGACATCGTAGACATATTGCTGAACTGCGGCCAGGAGGGCATGAAAGTGAAAAACATAGCCCGCCACATATATAACCTGCACTATGGGCTGTTTGCCACGAATGTGGTGTTTGACAATATATACAACCAGATTCGTTTTTACCTTTGCAGGCAGGCGTGCCTGAAACACGCTCCTTTCATGCGCACCCGCTGGGGCTATTACACCATAAAGCCCGACTATGCCATACAACTCGACTTCACCATCGATATGCTGAAGGAAGAGCCTGCCGGCAAAGCCCCCAAAGTCAGGTCACAGGAACGCCCGGTGCAACTGTCTCTTTTCCCCAGCGAGACATAAAAGTTTATTTGCCAAACAGTTAATACCAGTCGATGCTGCTGCTGTAACTGCTCTGTTTCTTCCATTTCAGGGCATCGGCGAGCGTGCTGGCATCGCAGGCGAAAGTGAAATTGTAGCTGCGGTAGGGCGAGATAACCATTGAGCAAGACATGGAGAAGCAGTGTAGGTCGCGGCTCAGCGATGCCGTGGTCATTGAGAGCTTGTGATAATTGAAGTCGTAACCGCTCGAGAAGTTGATGTTCCAGCCCTGGCTTATACGCAAGTTGCCCGAGAAGTTGAGCGTGTGGGTGAGTTTGAAGGGGTAGCGCATCCTTTTCACTTTTATCTTGGCTGAGGTGTTCTCCCTCATGGTCACGCCGTAGCTAACGGTGAAGCTCCATGGCAGGGAGAAAGCCACATATCCGTCCTCCGTGATGCCGTCTTTCACCTTGTCGGTGCTGTTCTTGGCGCGTGCCCTGTCCGGGTCCAGGTTCTGGTTCTCGGGGTCTGTCTCGTCCTCGTCGTAGTCCTCGTCGTCAAAGCCGTCGTTCTTCCCCTTTCCCGGTCTCTTGTCGTCTTGCTTCGACTTGCCGAAGAGTTTCTGGAACGTGCCGTTATTAAACGTGTAGGAAAGGTTTTGTGACATTCCCTGAAAGCGCCCGAATCTGCCCTTCGACCACTCTGTGTGGTCGCTCACATAAACGTTTCCGTCCTCGTCCATCTCATAGGCATAGGTGGCAAAAGTGGCGTTCATGCTGAACGTGTAACTCTTCGTCAGCTTCAGTCGCACACGCATGGAGAGGTCGCTCCACGGCTTAGACGAGGCTGCCATGTTGTAGCTAAGACTGCCTCCCAACTCGTCTATTATGCTTATCTTCTTTATCGAGTCGTTGCGGTCCTTCACCTTCATCTCTATGTTGTTCGCCACGTCCAGCGTTATGCTTCCCGTCTTGCCTTGCGACACAGTGCCGTAGAGCGAGCCAGTATAGGGGGAATAGCTCACGGTGGAGACATTGCCGTCGGCATCGGTCTTCACGTAGGTGTCCCAATAGCCGTAGCGCGCCTTGCCGAAATCGGGGGCGTAGCTGAAGCTCACAGTCGGGGTGAAGACGTGGCGTATGGCTTTTATCTTCTTGCCGCCGAACCAGGGCAGCGGATAGAACATACCGTAGAGCTTGGTGCTGGCGGAAACGCTCATGCTGTAGTTATACACGTTGTTGAAACCGTAGATAGTGTCTCGCGCCACTTCCTGGTTCTCCGTGTCCCACGACTGCTTCACCTTGTAAGTGTACATGCGGTCGGTGAAGTTGAGCGAGGGGGTCACGTTTATGAAGTTGAACAAGGTGAACGATGCGCTAATAGGCACCGAGTGCTTCATGCCGTTCTGCCAGTCTTTTATCAGGTTGCTCTTGAAGAGCAGGTTTTCCTTTGTGGATATGCTGTTCGACATTGTTCCCGAATAGCTAACGGCAATCTTCTCGTACCACCGCTCTTTGCCCGCCTGTTTCTTGCGCTTGAAGGGGTAGAAGCGGTTCACCGATATGGTGAGCGAGGGCAAGGTGAGCGAGATGGTGCTGTCGCGCATGTTCTGGCTCAGGTTGGCTGAGCCGGATATTGTCATGCCTATGCTGTTGAATGTCTTGGAGTAGGCTATCGAGCTGGTGCGCGTGCTCTGTGTGTAGCTCTCGGGGTTGTACATGCTCGTCAGGTTGTTTTTCTCGTAGCTGCTGGTGGCTATGTTCACGCTGGCTGAGAAGCTCTGCGTAGGATTTGCCTTCGAGTCCTGGCGGTGGCTCCAGGTGAGCTTGAAGCTCTTGGTCTCCGTGAAGTCGGGCATGTTCT
>JAJPYT010000187.1 GCA_021204845.1 Prevotellaceae bacterium
GCCCTATGGTGTGGAACCAGTAGCCGCGGTGGGTGCCAACCACCTTGCCCGTCTCTATGTCTATCACCCTGCCTGGCTGTTCTCCCAAGAACTTGCGCAGGAAATCGTTGTAGTTTATCTTGCCAAGGAAGCAAATGCCCTGGCTGTCCTTGCGGCGCGCGCTGGGCAGACGCGCCTCCGCGGCTATACGCCTGACCTCCTCTTTCATGAGATGACCTATGGGGAAGATGGTATGGCTTAGCTGCTCGTAAGACAGCTGCGCAAGAAAATCGGTCTGGTCTTTCACAGGGTCTTTAGCCGTGCCCAGCCATACTTTGCCGCCCTGCTCAACGCGAGTGGCATAGTGGCCCGTTGCCACAAAGTCGTAAAGGTGACCTATGCGCTGCTCGAAAGCTCCGAACTTTATGAAGCGGTTGCACATAACGTCGGGATTGGGGGTAAGCCCACGCCTAACGCGGTCAATTGTGTAAGCCACCACTTGGTCCCAATATTCCCGCTGGAGGTCGGTAACCTGCAAGGTCAAGCCATACATGCGTGCCGTGGCTGCCGAGAGTTCAATATCCTCCTCGGCCGTGCAAGACGAGTCCTCGCCTTCCATGCCAATCTTAATGTAGTGAAGGTCGGGACGGAAGCCTTGCTCGCAAAGCAGGTGCACACACACGGCGCTGTCCACCCCGCCAGAGATGAGCACGGCAATCTTATCGCTGGAATTCATAGGAGTTTTGCAGGGTGATGGTTGTGGCTGGTATGCTGTCAAGCGGAAGGCTGGCATAAACGTCGGTGGAGTATGCCTCCGGGTCACCGTTCTGCCTGTGGTGGAGCGAGAGATAGGCGTGCCGCCCCACTATGCTATCCGTCACGTAGCCAAAATACTGCGTGCCGCCTTGCGTCTTGACGCTGAGGTGGAGGTTTATGTATCGCCTTGTCTGCCAGGCGCTCACAATGGCAAGAGGGTCTTTGACCGCCACCTCGGTTGAGTCGCGCAGCAGATAAGCCCCCGAGAGGGTGTAGAGCGTGGCATTCACGCCGTCGGCAGTGTAGCCACAGAGGCAACGGTAAGCGGCATTGGGCACGAGACCGCTTTGCGGATTGGTGAGAGAGTAATAAACGTCGTCATCGGTAAGTATCTTTTCCATCTCTCCGCGGCTGTTGGTCAGTCCGTCCACAAGCTCCGTCACTATGGAGGGATATGCGTCATCATCGTCACTGCATGCCGTAAGGCAGAGCATAGGCAAGAGAGTGGCGGCAAACAGATAATACCAATATCGCATCATTATTTCGCTTGCAGGGCTGCCCTGCGGTTACGCAGGGGGTTGGCGTACATGGTAAGCATCCTCTCGCGCAGGAAAGCCTCATCCTTGTTCTCAATATCGATGAGTTTCAATCGGCTGCGTATGTATTTCTCGAACGCCAGTTTCTCCTTGTGGGTATAGCGCTCCGCATAGTGAGGCACGCCAGTGAGCAGGTCCTCCGCCACGTAGTTGCTGGGGAAGAGCTGATATTGCCTATGTATATCAGCATCCAGCCGGCGGGCAATCTCGCGGTAAAGTTCCGTTTTCGGTAAAGTGGCAAGCTCGTCGAGCCAAGCGTTTATGCAGGGTGAGGCGTAATAGCTTATCCTGCCCTTCTTTCCCAGTATACCTGTCTTCATGTTTTCCAGGTCGTCCTGCTTGCTCTTCTTCCAGCCCGGTATGTCACGCTTCAGTTGGAACTCCTTTGCCTTCAGATAGTCGCAGGGGTCGTATTCATAAGAAATGGTCAGCGGTACTATATGCAGGTCTTTCAGCCGCTCTATAGGAGTGCCCTCTCCGCCCATTGCCATCATTTTCAGCACACTCTCCTGCGTGCGGTCGTCGGAGTCCTTTGCCCTACCCTCTCGTTGCGCTATCCAGATATTCTCTTTTTTCACGTTTATCGCATAGTGCATATACTCGCTCATGAGCTTGCTGCTGGCCAATTGCTGCCGAAGCGGCAGACTGCGCTCCACGAGGAAAGACTTGTTAAGCCTCACCAGTATGCGAATCCAGGGATATATGATAAGGTTGTCGCCTATGGCTATCTCGCACGTCGTGGGAAAGCCAGCATCGTTGAGGAACACGCTGAGGAATGTGCTGTCGAGCACGATGTCTCGGTGATTGCTCACAAATGTGTACCGCTCCTCTCCTGGGCTGATGCCCTCATACTGGAAATCGTAGCCTGTGGAGCCGCGTTTGAGGATGAATTTTGCCACCGGCTTCATGAAGCGCAATTGGAACTGCATGACAGTGTCCACTCCAACGTTGGCAGCTTTCAGCACCCCGTTGCGCAGCCACTCTGGCAGCCAAGGCGTGAAACCGTTGAGTACCTGGTTAAACTGGCGGTCGGCAAGCAGCTCGTTCATGGCTTGCCTGACTTCCCCGTCACTGTAGGGGCGAATCGCGTCAAAGTCTTTCAGCTCGTAATTCATGTGTATTGCGCTTTATATGTTATGAGGGTAAGGTATCTTCTATTATCTCGGTCAACACGTCGGAAATGTCCAGCCCCGCCGCCTTCACCTGTTGGGGGATGAAGCTGGTGGCTGTCATGCCAGGAGTTGTGTTTATCTCCAGCAGGTTTATCTTCTCCCCCGCTGTGACTATGTAATCTATGCGGATTATGCCGTGGCAGCCCAAGATGTCGTAGAGCAGCGAGGTAAGCTGTTGCACACGCTCAGTGAGACGGGCGGAAATGCGTGCAGGAGTTATCTCGCTTACCTGCCCGTTGTACTTCGCGTCGTAGTCGAAAAACTCGTTTTCGGGCACCACTTCCGTCACTGGCAGCACGTGAGCCCCACGTCTTGTCTTGTAGCAGCCGCAGGTTATCTCCGTGCCTTGCATGAAAGCCTCCACCATGGCTTCCTCCCCGTCCTCCAGCGCCAGATTTATGGCAGAGCGCAGTTCCTCGGCTGATTTCACCTTTGTGGTGCCGAACGAACTGCCTCCACTGGCAGGTTTCACGAAGCATGGCAGCCCGATGCGGGAGATTATGTCCTCGTCACTCGCCTCCCCGGCGTGCCCTCTTTTTATGATGAGACTGTCTGCCACAGCCACTCCAAGGCTGCGCATATAGTTGTTAAGCACGAACTTATCGTAGGTCATGGCCTCAACCAGCACGTTGCAGGTGGAGTAAGGCATGCCTATGAGGTCTAAATATCCCTGGAGGATTCCGTCCTCTCCAGGCGTGCCGTGAATAGTGATATAGCAGAAGTCGGGACGCAGCCGCACTCCCTGCTCATTCTCGAAAGAGAAGTCGTTGCGGTCCACGCTTTTGCGGCTGCCGTCCTCCATTATGGCTTCCCAACGCCCGGCATGTATCTCAACGAGATAAGGCTCGTAGAGGCTCTTGTCGAGAAAGCCCTTTATGCCCGCGGCGCTGCGCATGCTCACGTCGTGCTCCAGGCTGTCGCCTCCGCAGGCTATTGCTATTGTCTTCCTGATTCCCTTTTTCTCCATTTCTCCAAAAGTGTATTCATGTCGTCTGGCATCTCCGCCTCAAACATCATTCTCTCTCCCGTGCGAGGGTGGTCGAAGCCTAAGGTGCCGGCGTGCAGAGCCTGTCGGGGACAGACCTTGAAGCAGTTGTTGATAAAGGCTTTGTAGCTGCTGCTACGCTCTCCCCACAGTATCTCGTCGCCGCCGTATCGCTCGTCGTTGAACAGCGGATGCCCTATCTCCTTCATGTGGCAGCGTATCTGGTGTGTGCGCCCAGTCTCCAGATGGCATCTCACCAGCGTCACGTGCTCGAAGCGCTCTGCCACCTGCCAATGCGTCACGGCAGGTTTGCCAATTCCACTCTCTGGCGGGAACACCGCCATCTGCAACCTGTCCTTCGGGTTACGCGCTATGTTGCCCTCCACAGTTCCCTCGCTCTTGTCGAAGTTGCCCCATACAAGGGCGCAGTATTCGCGCTCCGAAGTGTGTGCCATAAACTGCTTGCAAAGGCTCGTCTTGGCTTCTGCTGTCTTTGCCACCACCAGCAGCCCGCTCGTGTCTTTATCTATACGATGCACCAGTCCCACAGAGGGGTCGTTGGGGTCGAATGTGGCATCGTTTCTCAGGTGCCAGGCTATGGCGTTCACCATTGTGCCCGTGAAGTTGCCGCAACCTGGGTGCACCACCATGCCAGCAGGTTTGTTTATCACCATCAGGTCTTCGTCTTCATACACCACAGCGAGCGGAATATCCTCCGCCACTATCTCCCAGTCACGCTTCGGACGGCTAAGCATCAACGTGATTGTCTCACCTCCCTTCACCTTGTAGTTGCTCTTCACGGACTTTCCCTCCGCCTGTATGCATCCCGCCTCAGCTGCCTTTTGTATACGGTTGCGGCTGGTGTCGCGCATGTGGTCCATCAGGTATTTGTCTATCCTCACAGGGCTCTGCCCTAAGTCCACTACCATGCGCCAGTGCTCATAGAGTTCCTCAGCCTGGCTGAACGTCTCGTCTTCCTCCTCGTCGAGTAGCTGCAGCTCTTCCACCTCCGGCTCCTGTTCAGTCATAGTCATATATTCCCCCTTCCTCGCCAGCTGCGTCTGTTTCCGTACTGTCGGCGGTCGGGTGTCCACCCACCAGCAACACTATGGTAGCGCCCTTTGGCACTTGCTGCCCGCCTATTACGTCTTGCCCGTTACACTTCATTCCGTACACCCATCCCGCGTCGCCTTCCACATACTCTATCGGGTCGAGTTTGAAACCTATATTACGCAGCCTCTCCTCAGCCTCGCGCACCGAGCAGTTGCCGGCTATGTCTGGCAGGGCAATGGTGGGCACCGTGCGTGAGTTTATTGTCAGTTGTATCTCGCGTCCCTCCTTCACCATGCTGCCCGCCAAGGGCTTTTGTGAGAGAACCATGCCAGCTGGCAGCGAACTGTCGTAGCTGGAATCGGCAATCTCCGCCCTCAGCCCCCGCATTTCCAGCGTGCCTCTGGCATCCAAGGGCATTTTGCCCGTCACGTCAGGCACCTCTATCTGCTCTCCGTGGTGCGTGTAGTCTGCCAGCCAAACCATCACCCCGATGACTAAGCCAACTCCCACTACCACCATGGCCAGCAGGTTTCCCCAGATAATGGGGCTGAACAGCTTACGGAAAAACGTTTTCATACTTTCACGACAAAGTTACAAACTTTTGATGATACGCCGTGCCTCATGGGCGCAAAAAAAGCAAGGCGGCACTTCTCTTGGGTGCTGTCTTGCTTATTCTCGCTTGTCCGTGAGGGAGGATTTACTTGCCGTGGTGCTCGTCAGAGACGGTCAGTTTGGCACGACCCTTAGCTCTGCGTGCCGACAGCACTCTTCTTCCGTTGGCGGTAGCCATTCTCTGGCGGAACCCATGCTTGTTCTTCCTCTTTCTGTTGTGGGGCTGGAATGTTCTTTTCATCTCTTATCTTCGTTTTTTAGTTTTAGCCTTACTTGTATCACCAGGATGCTCCATCACCCTGAGCGGGCATATCTGTCATTTTGGCTTGCAAAATTACCCACTTTTTTTTTATCCTGCAAATATTTTGCCTATCTTTGTGACCGCAGAACCAAAAACATTGGGAAGTTATGATTAATTCACAAGACATCAAGAAGGGCACATGCATCCGCATGGATGGCAAGCTCTATTTCTGCATCGACTTTCTGCACCGTAAGCCGGGCAAGGGAAACACTATCATGAACGTGACCCTCAAGGACGTGGTCAACGGAGGCGTAATCGAGCGTCGTTTCAACATTGGCGAGCGTCTCGAGGACGTGCACGTCGAGCGCCGTTCCTACCAGTACCTCTACGCTGAGGATGCCGGGTACGTGTTCATGAACAACGAGACGTATGAGCAGGTCACCATTCCTGGCGACCTCATCGCAGCCGTCAAATTCATGAAGGAGGGACAAAACGTGGAGGTCGTGGTTGATGCCAGCACCGAGACAATCCTTTATGTTGAGCTGCCCGCCAAGGTACATCTCACAGTGGCATGGACTGAACCGGGACTGAAGGGCGACACAGCCACCAACACTCTTAAGCCTGCCCGCCTTGAAAGCGGTGCGGAGATTCGCATCCCTCTGTTCATCAACGAGGGCGACTTGATTGAAGTGGACACGCGCGACGGCAGCTATCTCGGCCGTGTGAAAGCGTGAACCCTGAGCTAAACACTGATTCTCCTTACCCTCTATGCCCTCCTTCAGGTAGGCTGGAGATAGCGGGTAAAGATAATCAATGAGGGAACTGTCCGCCTCCCGCGCTTATGGTGCGGGGAGGTGGTTTTTTCCCTCTTTTTGTGATAGTATCTTCCCATATAGCAAAGCGAAGGCTTCTTTTGGATCAGTCCCAAAACCCTGTTGCAAGGGTTACAAACAGAGTATAAAAAAGATT
>JAJPYT010000065.1 GCA_021204845.1 Prevotellaceae bacterium
ATGGTGAACAAGCCAAAGCCACCAATCCACCCCGCCACACGGCAGCCGCTGAAGCCGGAAGACCTCTACCCCATATTCGCAGAGGAACTGTGCAAGCAGGAACTGGACCAGGAACACGTGTGGATAGACATACCGGAAGAGGTGCGCGACAAGTATAAATACTATCGCTCGACCCCGCTGGTGCGCGCCTACGGACTGGAAAAGGCAATAGACACACCCGCCCACATCTTCTTCAAGAACGAGAGCGTAAGCCCCGTGGGCTCACACAAACTGAACTCGGCGCTGGCACAGGCTTACTACTGCAAGAAACAGGGCGTGACGAACGTGACCACCGAGACGGGAGCTGGACAGTGGGGTGCCGCCCTGGCATACGCGGCAAGCGTGTTCGGCATTGACGCGGCTGTGTATCAGGTGAAAATCTCATACGAGCAGAAGCCCTACAGGCGCAGCATAATGCAGACCTTCGGCGCACAGGTGACCCCGTCGCCATCGATGTCGACCCGCGCGGGCAAGGACATTCTGACAAAGAACCCGACCCACCAAGGCTCATTAGGCACTGCCATATCGGAGGCCATAGAGCTGGCGATGAGCACTCCGAACTGCAAATACACCCTTGGCTCGGTGCTGAACCACGTGTCGCTGCACCAGACGGTGATAGGCTTGGAGGCTGAGAAGCAGATGGCAATGGCAGAGGAGTATCCCGACATAGTGATAGCTTGCTTCGGCGGCGGATCGAACTTCGGCGGAATATCATACCCCTTCCTGAGACATAACATAAAGGACGGAAAGAAGACGCGCTTCATAGCCGCCGAGCCGACATCTTGCCCGAAACTGACACGCGGAGAGTTCCTCTACGACTTCGGCGACGAGACGGGTTACACTCCGCTGCTGCTGATGTACACGCTGGGACACAACTTCGCTCCCGCAAACATTCACGCGGGCGGTCTGCGCTACCACGGGGCTGGCATAATAGTCTCGCAGCTGATAAGGGACAAGATGATGGAAGCTGTTGATATCGAGCAGCTTGAGTCGTTCGACGCTGGTTGCCTGTTCGCCCGCGCGGAGGGCATAATCCCTGCTCCCGAATCGTGCCACGCAATAGCAGCCACCATACGCGAGGCAAAGAAGTGCCGTGAGAGCGGTGAGAAGAAGACTATCCTCTTTAACCTGTCGGGCCACGGACTGATAGACATGTCGGCATACGACCAGTATCTGGCTGGCGACCTCGTGAACTATGAGCTGAGCGACGAGGACCTCCGCCGCACGCTGAAGGAGGTTGAGGAGATGAATAAATAGGAAGGCATAAGTTCCTTATGTATAATATGTAGGGGAGCGCCAACCAACGCTCCCCTTTTTTATGGAAAAAGCCATTCGATATAAAGGAATGTCCGCCAATTTGCTTATCTTTGCAAAAAAGACGAGATGAAAAAGAGAAAGTGGACAGCAGAGGAAAAGGCTGCGTTCAGGAAAACACTGCCAGAGAAACTCAATAAGTTAGGGGAATGGTTCTTCTCTGAAGACGCAGACAAAGAGTATTTCAGGATAGTGGATGAGGAAGCTGTGCTTGAATGAGGGTAGAACTCCAGCTATAATGGATTATAGTTTGGCGAGCATTCTGAGTGGCGGAGCCACTCCACAGGGTTAGCCGAGGGCCTTCACGGCCCTCGGATGAGGCACGCAGTGCCGACGAGTGCCGGAGGTACTCAAGATATTAAGCTCGTGTAGGTTAGCAGATATGTTGAGTACCTCTGGCACTCATTCCCTATTCGTACCCTTACCGTGGGTCCAAGGACCCACGGCTACCCATGTGGAGCGCCTCTGGCGCTCGGACAGCTCGCAAAACTCTATGAAGCACATTTTTAGGCACCATCTTACAAAGTTAAGTGCCCTCGGCACTCGTACTGCTTGCCCTCAGCGAGTCAGGCGAAGAGCTATGCGCCAGGCTCCGCGACCGTGGGAGAGGGTGTAGAGACGGAGAAGAGCTCCAATGAGGCGAGTCTTGAAAGAGATTGGGGCGGGGAAAGCTAAGCGAGTGTGGGTTTGAGCTCTGAGAATCTGGAGGCGGTAGTAGAGGGCTTGCAGGTCAGATGGGGTCTTCATAAGAGGCAGAACGGAGAGGAGAGTATGGTAACGGTCGGCTGGGCTGGTGGTGGTGGTGATGCCACCCTCGGAGAGATGTATGAGATGGAAAGCACGAGCGGGACACCAGACTACTTTGGGGCTACGAGAAAGCGCGCGGACGGCAAGTTCCCAATCCTGCCAAACGGAGAGAGACTCATTCCAACCACCAATAGAACGCAGTAAATCAGTGCGCCAGATGACGCCCTGCGTGTTGAGAGTGCCGCTGATGACCTGGGCGGCAACGGAGGAAGAGGAAACGAAATCGCGGGTGCGAAGTTTGCCCTGCCACTCCATGCGAGTGGGGAAAGCAAGGAGGTCGGAGCCTTGGGCATGAGGCATGAGAGCGGTGAGGAAATCGGGAGAAAGCTCATCGTCGGAATCGAAGAAATAGACCCACTGCCCCCGGGCAGAGCGGAGACCACGGTTCCGCGCACGATTGGCACCAGCGACAGGCTCTTGAAGAACGGAGACACAATGATGACTCTGGGCGGCAAAAGCCTGGCAGAGGGAAAGAGAGGAATCGGCACTGCCGTTGTCAATAAGGATGACCTCTAAATCAGTGTAGTCCACCGCCTCGACGGAGGCGAAAAGGCGAGGCAGGAGAGCCTGGCGATTGCGCACGGGAATGACGAGAGAGACACTAAGACCTGACATAACGAATGCCCCAAAACATATTGCGCAAGAGGGGAATGGGATTTACCCCGCGGCGCAGCATCCAACCGAGAGCCTCGCGGAAGCACTTGCAATAAGCGTAGACAGCGCCGCGAGTGAGGCAGAAAACCGCGCCCTTGGAGCGCTGAACACGCGGGTTGGCGAGGAATGCGCTGCCCGTGCCAGCATTGGCAACCGTGCAGACGACACGGGGAATATAGCCAAAAGCGAAGCCCCGGCGACGCGCATCGGCTACGAAAACATCCTCCTCGCCACAAGCCAAATAAGGACTGCCAAGACCAAAGCGCTCGTCGAAACAGACAGAGCGCGCCACCAAGCGGCTGAGAGCCAACTCGACGGAACTGACATAGGTGGAGGGATAGCGCTTGCCACCGCCAGAGAACTGATACTGAATGATATCCCATTCGGGATGAGCAAGGAAATCAGAGACTATGCCAAGGACCGTCTGCTTGCAGAGGCGCTCGTCGTCATCGCAAAGAAGCAGGAAATCAGCCGACGAGTGAAGAAGAGCGGCGTTGCGGTTGCGGCTGAGACCAAACTCAGGCATGGTGAAGAAAGTGACATCGGGACGCGAAAAAGGCGGCACGAAAGCGGTAGAGTCAGGAACACCCTGGCAACTAACCAAATAACTCACATCCGTCAGGGGCGGCAGCAATACCGACTGTACAGCACTGAGGCGGGAGAGCGTGGTGCAGATGAGAACCTGGAGGGTAAACGTCATTGAGAGATATTGAAATTGTTCACCAGCTCCGTGATGCGCATTATCTGGGTCTCGCTCATCATGGGACTCATGGGCAGAGAGAGTATCTGCTTGTGGATACGGTCAGTTATGGGCAGATGCAGTTCTGCGAACTCGGAGTACGCCTCTTGGTGGTGAGGAGGGATGGGGTAGTGTATCTGCGTGTCGACGCCCTTGGAGCGGAGATAGCGGAGAAGCTCGTCACGCGCGGGACAACGCACGGGGAAGACATAAAAGACATGCTCCTCGGGATTCTTGGGCATCTGCGGAAGAATGACGAGAGGATTGTCTATCTCGCTGAGATAGAGGCGCGCAAGCTGGCGACGACGCTCGTTGTCGGCATCGAGGCGAGGCAACTTCACGTCGAGCACAGCCGCCTGAATCTCGTCCATGCGGCTGTTGAGCCCCTTGCAACGGCAGACATACTTCTCACTGTAACCATAATTGTTTTGCATAGACACCATGCGCGCCAACTCGGCATCGTCGGTGAGAACAGCCCCAGCATCACCTAAAGCGCCCAGATTCTTAGCGGGATAGAAACTGAAAGCCGCAGCGTCGCAAAGATGGCCGGCACGCTCCCCACGATACTTGGCACCGTGGGCCTGGGCGGCATCCTCGATGAGACGCAAGCCGTGTTTTGACGCCAACTCACGGATGGGCTGCATGTCGCAGACACGCCCGTAGAGGTGGACGACAATGATGGCACGCGTGCGGGGGGTGATGAGCGGTTCAATCTGCGCGGGATGAATGAGATAATCGTCGATATCGGGCTCGCAGAGGACAGGGCGCAAGCCTGACTGCGTGATAGACAAAACGGTAGCTATGAACGTGTTGGCAGGCACAATGACCTCCGACTCGGAATCCCAGCCAAGCAGCGCCACGTAGGAGCGGAGGATGAGGGTGAGCGCGTCGAGTCCGTTTCCGCAAGGGATGCAATGGGCAGCGCCGCAGTATTCGGCAAAATGAGCGGAAAAACGCTTGTTGGCATCGCCCTGCAAATACCAACCGCTGCGCAACACATCGCCTATGGCGATGGAGAGCTGGGGCTCGAAACTGTCGTTGACAGCCTTGAGGTAGAGGAACTTCATGCGCTCGCTCTGATTGGCGGAGGGGGCTGTGTCAAGACTGTTGACCACATCGCGGTCGAGAGGAATGGTGTAGGTATCGTAGCAAATGGCACGACCGCCAAAGCCCTCCTTCTGGAAGATAAGCCCCTCGTTGAGCTTCTGTCCGCCCTGCTCGGTGCTTATGCCGAAGTCGAGGTAATCGAGATTCTTGAACTTCTCCGTTATGAGATGACGGAAGAGGAGATCGAGAGCGCCCCACTCCCTGCCCTGCTGCCCAGCCGCAATATACTGGACATGAGCCACCTGACGGCAGATGAAGACTACACAACCAGCCACCACGGTGGACTCGTGCCTGACAAGAAACACCCTGATCTCGCGCGGGAAGCGGCTGATGAGCAGGGAAATCTCCTCTTCGGTGTGCACTGGGGCGACACCATGCTGCTGACGAAGCACTTCGGTAAGGAGGGTCCAGTACTCGTGGATGCCCTGAGTGTCATTCTCCAAGAGGCGGTCGATGTAGAGGTCGTGCTCAAGAGCCTTGCGAGCCTGGCGGATTCGCAGCGTGCGCATCTTTAACGGCGAGCGCAGGGGAACGGTGGAACTGACCGAGCGCGAGGTAAGCTTGGCACCTATGCGGAAGAGGGCATAGAGGTCTTCCTGGGCAGGAATGGCACTGTAAATGTAGGGGATAGGCTTGTAGACAACTCTCCGCGCCTGTAACATGTCCATGCAATAGCGCATGATGGCGTGCATGGCCTCGAGCACCTGCACCTGAGTGACATCCATTCCAATGATGAGCCCCCCGTAAGTGAGCCCCTGATGGGAATAGACACAGCGCTCCTCCTCCACCCAATTGGCAGGGAAAAGAGCTATCAAACCGTCGCTGCCAAGGGCGAAATCACGCTCCTCGTCACTGAGTACAACCCCATCGTAGACCATGAGGGAGCAGTCGGAGAAGCGGTTGGCATGGTAGTCCATGAAGGAACGCTCGAGCAGGAAAGTGCCGTTGCGCGAGAGGCGGACAAACTGGTCCCATGTTTTTTGATTGTTGACAGAATACTGAACTACAGTCATTTGAGTACCTCCTCTTTGTATTGATCATAGTTGTGAATGTATCCTCCCGCATCATAGGGATGAGATGCCGCCACAGCCAGCACAGTGCCAGGGGCGAAATCGGTGAGCTCGCACCATACGCCAGGCGCTACGAGCAAGCCCACCGAAGGGTCGGACAGGCGCAGGCTGGAACGCTGACGACCATCGTCGAGCAGCATGGTGACAGCCCCGCTGACCGCAAAAACAACCTCGGCGCAGACGCGGTGGGCATGACCGCCACGACACTGCCCCTGAGGCACACCGTAAATCCAGAAGACGCGCTCAACGGGGAAAGGAATGTCACGCCTCGCCGTGGCGAAAGCCAAGGTGCCACGCTGGTCGGTGACAGAGGGAATGCTGATGAGCCTGCAGCCCAAGGGCAAGATGTTGTTGTACATAAGTAGATACAATACTGTTATTTTTTACAAATGTACAAAAAAAACGAGTAAACTCTTGCTGGGTATGGAAAATTAATCTACCTTTGCAGCGCACTTTTAGGCAGGGGTCTGCCGTGTGCGCGGTCTTCTTGTTATTGGAAGTTTGGGTGAGTGGCTGAAACCACCAGTTTGCTAAACTGACGTACGGGTTA
>JAJPYT010000077.1 GCA_021204845.1 Prevotellaceae bacterium
TCCAAAATCCAACTATCCATATACATATATAGTGGATTTTGGACTCTTTTACAAATATCTCATTCTTCCCAGGGTGTGTCAAAATGAAAAAACACCATAAAAACGCAAGCAGTCCCCGTCCACCTGAAGGTAGGCGGTTACCAAGTTGAGTGACTCCGCCACTCAGACCGCATGCGAAACTCTACGAATCCCGTTTTGACACACCCTCATTAGAGCTTGAACGGAAAAGCCTTCAACGATGATAATGCGGTCAGCTGCTCACAGCTTAAGCTTTCGCTTCACTGCTTTCGAATCGTTGCTTAGGCGGTCGAGGGCGGTTACCCCGTATTACGTATATCCACTGATGATTAGGCATATTGCCTTGGTATAAAGAGAGTCTGACATCGCAGAGGGGCTGACATGTCATTTAATAAAACTGGATACAACCCCTTCTTTGAAGAATATATAAAATGAACCAGAGTACATCCACTGGGTTTCACCGTTTGATTCCGTTATTCCTATCGGTTTCCCAAATGCTAACATACATTCGTCCTCATTCATTCCCTTAGATACTTGTCCTGATGAGATTTCTTCCCAATGGGTTATTGGTTTAAGTTCATTAGTGTTAATATAGTCGACGATTGAAGCGATCACTTTAGATTCCAAATCTTCAAACTCCTTGATTATTGTTTTATGCCCTTCTTTTTTCTCAGGTTGCAGTTTCTCAAAGGCAGTGGTTTTGCTAATCATGAGTATTGGAGACTCCACTGTAATGTCATTGATGAGAAACACCAATCTGCCGTCACCTACCTGTAATTTCACATTACAATGATAATTATTCTTCGACTTAGTCTCCTGAGCGAGCGAAAGAGCGAAAGAGAAGCTCTTCTTTGCCAGACTAATTTCTTGAATGTTTTCACGTTCTGAGGTACAGATGTTGTTGATAGTCCACAGTAAGGAGTTTGCAAATATCGTTTCATCCGTCAAGTCGTCGAATGTTGTAAATCCGTTAACAACGCAACCTTGATTGGAGGTGGTCACTGGGTACGTGCTGTTTCCCTCTAAAGTATTTTGGGCATATATGCTGCTGACATGGAACGCGAATATGCCAGAAAGGACAATAGTTGTAACTTTATTCATATCTAACTGATGATTTAAAAGAGGATGAGGGTGTGTCCAGAAGGCGGTACACCCTCATCGCGATTAATGAAAGAGTCAGATTAGAACGCTATACCGAGACGGAACATGACGTTACTCGTCTTGAAACCGTCAAGTTCAGTAAATGCGTCAATGAAACCCCGTTGCCAAGTTATGTCGAAGTTGAAGCGGTCATACCACACACCAACTCCGAGATTCATGCCAACGTCATAACAATTGTAATCGGGCCAACAGCCTCTGCTCCCGATTGCATCAGACCATTCGTCCCAGTCATAAGTATCATCGTCAAAACTTACTTTGCTCTTATAATCAACAGATGCGTATACACCGATATGTGGGTCTAATTTCACCTTGTCACCCAAATCTATCTTCCAACCAAAAGTGAATGGTGATAATTGTACGTTGTGGGCTATGGCTGACTGGTCATAATCGCTGTCGTCTTTGTCATTATATCTCCAACCGCGTGAGCCCAATCCGAGTTCCATACCCCAGTACGCACCTCTCTGTTTAATTGGCATCTGGAAGCCCAAGCCGAAATTGTAGCCTACTTTCGCTCCAGAATCATCGGCTCCATCGCCGGTCATTTTCATTACAGAGAAACCTGGCTTGAAGTACCAGGAAGTTTTCTTCTCCTTTTTCTGATACTTGATCACAGATGATGTGGAAGATACAATCTGTGCTTGTGCTTGCACTCCAATAGCGAGTGCCAACGCTAATAATAATTTTTTCATGATTAAAACATTGATTATTTGTTGTTGATAAATGTCCGTTGTCTTATTTGGTCAACACAGGAGCTGTGACTTCCTTCTCGTTCTTTGACCATTGGCGTTCTGATTTAAGCCACTCGAAATCTTCATTTGTCGCTGTGTGCCAGTTCTTAAACACGCCGGGAAAGCCAGTGACGGTAACCGTAACACCTCCAGTCTGGGTGTTGCTTTGTATCAAATATGTCGGGTTCATTATTATGTCGCACTCATGTTTCTGGGATGAGAGATAAGAAGCCCAAGCCCTGATGTTGGATACATTTCCACTTAATCCGCTGACATCTTCCGCTGTCAATGGCCAACTGTCGGTAAAAGAACTGGTACTGCTAAGTTCAACCTCTACGATGGTTGGCTTAACGTGGATTTCGGCGACACCATCACCTACTCTCGCTTGTGCATCACGGAATTCCTGAATGGTCTTCTGTGCAAACCCCTGTGCGCATAGCGCAAGTGAAAAGAACAATAAAACAAACAATTTCTTCATGGTTTTGTTTTTATTAGTTTTTTGCCTTGCAGACTCCCGAGCAGGCGGTTTCATTATAATATAAGAGATAAGATACTATAAAAAGACGTGGGAATCTTAACTTCTCGCTTATCCCACCGTCAGGCCTTAGCATTGCCTCTGTACAAGGATAAGCAACTGCAGTTAGCCCACGCCGTGAGATATCATACAACCAAAAAGTACCACTTTACTTAAAGTGACACTCTGGAGTATAATACTCCTAACATGAACGTCCTGGATTGCCGTATCTTCTTGTACAATTGTCAAGATTGCTAAGTTTGACGATAGAAGATCACGTCCGAAAACGTCCTTTACCAGTAAATAACCCTCAAGCCCACGCTTGGGCTAACTGAGTTGATAGCAAAGGTAGGTATAACATATAAAAAAACCAAACATATACAAATGTTTTTTATCAGAAATAGGAAAAAAGCTTAGGAACATAGGAGAGAATAGTGCATTAATAGCACTGGGAGCAGATACTTGGACACAATCAGATAAACTAACGTTTAGAGCCCTCATCTACTGAGACAATGGATTCGGTGAGAATGCTCCTGATAGTTAAATGAACGGTTAACGAGGAAATATGAAGCGTCTTGATTTACAACTTAATCTTTCGCTTTACTGCTTTCGACTCGTTGCTCAGGCGGTCGAGGGCGGTTACCACGTATGTGTATTGCGTGCGGCCGCTGGAGTAGGGGAGCTTGATGAATGTGTCGCTGGTGATGGCGACTATGTGAGAGGGGTCGCTAATGTTGACGGCTTCTCCCTTGGCAAAACGGTAGACCACGTATTGCCTGGTCTCGTCCATGGGGGCGCGTGCCGAGGGAGCTGTCCAGAAGAGGAAATATCCCTGGGGCATCCATAGAGATTTCACGTTCTTGACCTTGCCTGGGGCTTTTTTATCTATCCACGGCATCAGGGGCTGAAGGGCGGGGTAGCGATGGAAAGTCTGTCGCAAGACGGTGGTGTAGTTCTGCGGATTGTCCACGCAGGCTTTGGCATACCACTGGCAACTGCCCTCGACGTTGGGGAGGGAGCGCTGGAGGTTGTACTTCTGATAGACTTGATGGACACGGGGATTCGTGGTATCGGCAAACTTTACGGTGCGCTCCACGTCCTGCCCTATGAAGAGCGGGCGCTGGCCAGCGTTGAGATTCCACCAGCGGATGAGTGTATCATAGTCAGCGGCGGTATTGCCTATCTCCCAGTATATCTGTGGAATATTATAGTCTATCCAGCCCTCGCGAATCCAGAGAAGTATGTCGGCGTAGAGGTCGTCGTAGTTTTGCAGTCCGTTGGTGTCGCTTCCCGTGGGAGAGCTTTTCCTGTTGCGATATATGCCGAAGGGAGAAACTCCGAACTTTACCCATGGCTTGGCAGCGCGGATGCTGTCGTGAAGCGCTTTTATGAACGAGTTCACGTTGGCGCGGCGCCAGTCGCCACGGTCTATGCCAGCCCCATAACGGTAGTATGAATTATCGTCGGGAATAGGCACGCCAGCCACTGGATAGGGATAGAAATAGTCGTCGATGTGCAGGCCGTCCACGTCGTAACGCCTGACTATGTCGGCAGCTATGTGGCAGATATACTGGCGGTTTTCGGGTATGCCGGGGTCGAATATCCAGAGGCCGCCGTAGTCGAAGAAGCGGTCGGGATGCTGCTGGTAGTAGGGGCTGGTGAGAGAGGGCGTGCTCTGGGTCTTGGCACGGAAGGGGTTAATCCATGCGTGCAGTTCCATTCCGCGCTTGTGGCACTCTGTGACCATCCACTCGAGAGGGTCCCAATATGGTGAGGGGGGCAAGCCCTGCTGCCCCGTGAGGAAACGGCTCCACGGCTCGTAGGGGCTGGCATAGAGGGCATCGCCTTCTGCCCGCACCTGGAAGAGAATGGCATTGATGCCCGTCTTTTGCAGTTCGTCGAGCTGATAAGTGAGCGTCTGTTGCATGAGGTCACGGCTCATGCCAGTCCACTGGCCGTTGACACACTGAATCCACGCTCCGCGGAACTCCCTCTTCGGCTGGGCGGTGAGGCTGGCTGGGAGCAGCAGCAGTAGCAGGAGGGGAAAGAGTTGTCTCATCATAATAATAACTTGATACGGGGCAGTCTTTACGCTGCCAAGTGGTTTTTACGGGAGGCAAAGATACTAAATAAAAGAGAAAGACGGGGGCGTTTCGGATTTTATTTGCTATCTTTGCCTCTGGACAAACACTTAAGTAGGATGGAAAAAGGAATATGCGCCGTGGCGGCGGTTATGGCTTTGTTGCTTGTCGGTTGCCACAAGGACAAGGAGGAGAACCAAACGGAGCGTGAGGGAACGGAGACGGAGGAGCAGATATACAGTATGCCCGACTACCGAAGCCACGAGGAGGTGAAGGTAGGCGGACGGGTGTATGCCTACAACATAGAGCGCACAGCCAGCGACTCGCTGCCGCTGGTGAAGGATGAGCTGGGAGGAGCGAAAGACAATGTGGTGAGGCTGAGGCTAAGCCGCGACGGACACACCTATTACAACCGCACGTTGACAAAAGAACTGTTCCGCTCGAGCATGGACGAGAACTTCTACGAGCATAGCATACTGGACGGCATCCGCTTCGTGAGGGCGGAAGCGGGGCGTGGGCTCGTATTCTCCCTCTCTGTGAGTGAGCCGGGCAGTGACATGACAGTGCCTTTCTCCATGACGGTGGCGGATGATGGGAGCGTTTCTTTCGCCAAAGAGGAGATTATGGACGTGGAGATAGAAGACGGGCAAATGTAGGCATATCGGGATAGACGACATTGGCTCCCGACTCAAGCAGGAGACTGTCGGGCAGCGGACCAGTGTTGAGCGCCACAGTGAATATGCCAGCGGCACGTCCCGCCTGAATGCCCAAGGGCGCGTTTTCCACCACTATAGCCTCGTCAGCGTTGACAGAGGCTTTTTTCAGCCCCATAAGGTAAGGCTCGGGACGGGGCTTGCCGTGCCGCACGTCGAAGGCGGTGACCATCAGCTCTCTTGTGAAAATGGAGGGATAAGCCTCGTTCAGGCGGTTGAACAGAGAGAGCTGGCCGCTGCCCGTGACAATGACGCACTTAAGACCAGCCGTCTTTATAGCCTCGAGGGCTTCCCTTGCCCCTGGCATGGGCGGAGCTGCGGGGCAGGTGTTGAAGACATCGCACTTGCACTGGTAGATGATGTCACACTCCTCATCGGTGGCGTCACGCCCGAATTGTTCCCTGACCAATGCCGCAATGGTGCCGAAGCCCGTTTGCCCCTCGTTCATGTACACCTGCTTGTCGGTGATGGAGAGCCCGTATCTGCTCATCGACTCTTTCCATGCCGTGACGTGGTTGGGCATGCTGTCGAAGAGAACGCCGTCCATATCGAAAAGCACGGCCTTGAGTTTCTTAGGCTCAAGGCCGTGCTCCTGTAGGAAATCGAAAATCATTATGCGAGGCGCTGTTTAATGGCTTCTGTCTCCTTCTCGTAACCTGGCTTGCCAAGCAGGGCAAACATGTTCTTCTTGTATGCCTCCACACCTGGCTGGTTGAAGGGGTTGACCTCCAGCAGCAAGCCACTGATGGCGCAAGCCTTCTCGAAGAAGTAAATCACCTGACCGAGGTTATACTCGTCGAGGCGCGGAACGATGAGGCGCATGTTGGGCACTCCGCCATCCACGTGAGCCAGCTGCGTTCCGAGTTCCGCCATCTTGTTAACCTCGTCTACACGCTTGCCTGCCAGGAAGTTCAGTCCGTCAAGATTCTCCTCGTCGCTGGGGAAGAGCAGGTTATGCTCGGGGGTCTCGATGCTGATGACCGTCTCGAAGATGGTGCGCTCACCGTCCTGAATCCACTG
>JAJPYT010000002.1 GCA_021204845.1 Prevotellaceae bacterium
GAGAGGAGAGAGGGCTTGCACGCTCTCCCGAGCGCCAGCGAGTTCAGCGAAGCTAACCTCGCATTAAGCGAGAGGAGAGAGCTTGCACGCTCTCCCGAGCGCCAGCGAGTTCAGCGAAGCTACCGTACCTGGGCATCCCAGCCACAGAACTCAGTTGGCTTATGTAGTGGATATGTCAAAATGGGGAGCGATGAACGGCGAACGGCGAAGCCCTCATCGAAGATAACCCCTCAGCGAAGATAATCCCTCAGCGAAGATAATCCCTCAGCGAAGATAATCCCTCAGCGAAGATAATCCGCAAGCGCTCTGGGGGTGTGTCAAAATGGAAAAACGCAAGCGGTCCGAGCGCCGAAGGTGCTCAACATGGGTAGCCGTGGGTCTTCACGACCCACGGTAAAGGTACGAGTAGGGAGTGAGTGCCGGAGGTACTCAACATATCTGCTAACACGCACTATCTTAATATCTTGAGTACCTCTGGCACTCATCGGCACTACGCGCCTCATCCGCAGGTCGTAAAGGCCTGCGGCTAACCTTGTGGAGTGGCTCCGCCACTCGGACTGCTTGCGTTTTTCCATTTTGACACACCCCGGACCGCTTGCGAATCTCCTTTTGTCGCTACTATTCTTTATCCGAAAATCCACGTTGGTTTGCGAGCAGTACGAGCGCAGAATGTGCGCATGACACGTATACTTTAGGGAAACACGCCGAGGAAAGCCACTGTACACGCCACTGCGTTCCACCGTTCACGCCCATGCGTCCCACCTTTCGCGCCCATGCGTTCCACTCTATACCTCTATGAGGAATACGCTGATGCCTCAGTGAGGCATTAACTAACGCCCCAGTGAGGCGTTGACGGATGCCTCAGTGAGGCATCACTTGGGGATGGAAAACATCCCCGCGCCTTGCAAAAGAGGAAGAAAATGTATACCTTTGCAAGACAGTGCAAATATACAACAAATAAATAAGAAAAACAAATATTTATGGCAATCCTATATAGTCTTTCCAGGAAGAAGATGCCCTTCGACGATGAGAAGAGTGGCAACACAAATTCCACCGCGTAACCACCCGCAAGTTGCAACTGCTCACTAAAGTCCGCAACAAGCAGGCTGTGCGTGAGGAGTTAGAGGCTGCCAATGCCCTGAAGTATTAGAGAGCAATCCCCCAAATGGAATCCACAAGCGGAAAGAGCGCCGAAGGTGCTCCCCCTTATAGCCAGGGGTCTAACCCCCGGTATGGATGCGAGGGGATGGTGGGTGCCGAAGGTACCCTCTATATTCTGGGGGGTTACACCCCCAGCCGTGGATTGAAATCCGCGGAATAATGGAGAGTACCTATCGGCACTCACTCTTTACTCGTTCCTTTACCGCAGGCCGTAAAGGCCAGCGGCTATAAGAGGGAGCACCTTCGGCGCTCTTTCCGCTTGTGGATTTTATTTGACACGCCCCCAGACAGCTCGCGAAACTCTACGAATACCTTTTTGACACGCCCCCGACTTTGTTGAGTACATCCGGCGCTCATGCAGCTTGCGGGCTTCCCTTTTGACACACTCTCGTAATAATATAGAGCGTGAGGGGCGAAAAGGGCGGAAATATTTTGGCTTCTTAATATAAATTTATACCTTTGCTATGCACAAGCCGAGCGAGGCTGTTACGTGCAACGACATAATTAAGAAAGCGCATTTTCGCTTTATTCCATAGGCGTGAACTTGGACACTTCACAAAGTAAAATTGGAATGACGAGAAGTAATGCACTCCTTGGTATGTATTCGTGTATCTGCGAAATACTGCCAGGTGGAGTAGCTCCTTTCTCTTTATCCATTTTACAGGGAAGTCCAAGCCCTACGTCTAAGATAAGGATGGGATGTTGGCTCCACTTTCTTTTTATGCCATTAAGAAAAACATAAAAAAAACTAATCGCTTCTGAGAGCCGCAGTGGCATAAATGGTTAAACCATGAAGAAATTATTTGTTTTAGCCCTGCTCTTTGCAGGCGTGTGTGGTGCTTCGGCACAAAGTGAACTGACTAAGGTGGGAGAAGTGGAAGTAAACAGTCTGTTATGTAGGTGTCCCAGTGAGTTCTTGTATGAAGGAAAAGCCCATTTCTTAACTCGGACGTGGGATTCAACAGGTGATTCGTCTACATTTGGGATTTATAACTCTGACATTGAGCTTGAAAAGACCATAACGTTGACGGATGTCACGTATATCTACTATACGAATCTGAATACTAATAATTCTGGGGATGAGTTCGATTCCGATTTCTATATGTCACAGACACTGTTCAACCAAGACGACAAGTGGGAATGGGTCAATCAAATAATAGAAGACGATAAATATGTCGGTTTCCAAGTAATGCAAGAGGGTGATGTGGAATTATTTAACCTGAGATATGAGGAAGAGTTTAGTAAAAATGCAGACGTAGCGTTGTCAGCGTGGATTATGGACGATAAAGTATATCTTGCAGTTCGTAGTGCTGTTCAAAATGATCTGTGGGATGTCACTTATAGTTGGTATTTCTATTTAATCGACAACTCAGCCGAAAAGACCAACATAAAGTACGTGGGCAAGGTAAAAGGCTTGAGCGCAATGCCTACAATAGTAGAGCGCAGCACACCAGTTACCGTTGAGTTTGGCGACAACACGGAAGCGACGCACGAGATAATCGTGACAAGCGCAAGCGGACAAGTGCTGCAACGCCAGAAAGTGGTGGCAGGGCAAAACTCTGTCTCCCTGAATACGTCACGCTGGAGCAAGGGGCTGAATATAGTAACAACTAAGAACAGCGACAACGAGACTGAAAGCTGCAAGATAATAGTGAAATAGGTGAGTTCACTCATAGATAAAAGAAAGGAGCCGCCCGCAAGCGAGGGGGCAGCTCCTTTCTCTTTTATGAATGGCTTCTACTTCAGTAAGCAAACATAGGATAGTTTGCCATCATGTCGTTCACTTCCTTGCGGACGGCAGCGATGTTCTGCTCATTCTCCGGGTCGTTGAGCACTCGCTCGATAAGGGCGGCAATGGTTATCATCATGTCTTCCTTCGCTCCACGGGAGGTGATGGCCGGGGTGCCGAGGCGTATGCCGCTGGTCTGGAAGGCACTACGGCTATCGAAGGGCACCATGTTTTTGTTTACCGTTATGTCGGCTGCCACGAGAGCCTTCTCTGCCACTTTACCCGTGAGATTGGGGTATTTGGGGCGCAGGTCGACGAGCATGGAGTGATTGTCTGTGCCTCCGCTTACGACGTAGAAGCCACGACGTGTGAGCTCCTCGGCGAGAACCTTGGCGTTCTTCTGCACCTGGGCCGCCCACTCCTTAAATTCAGGCTGCAAAGCCTCGCCGAAAGCTACTGCCTTGGCGGCTATAACGTGCTCCAGCGGACCACCCTGGATGCCAGGGAACACGGCACTGTTCAGCAGGGCGCTCATCATCTTTATCTCGCCCTTCGGGGTCTTCTTGCCCCATGGGTTGGGGAAGTCCTTGCCCATGAGAATGATGCCTCCACGCGGACCGCGCAAGGTCTTGTGGGTGGTGCTGGTGACTATGTGGGCATATTTCATGGGATTGTCGAGCAGCCCCGCGGCTATGAGTCCGGCCGGGTGAGCCATGTCAATCATGAGCAGGGCACCAACCTTGTCGGCTATCTCACGCATGCGCTTGTAGTCCCACTCGCGGCTGTAAGCCGAGCCACCGCCTACAATCAGTTTTGGCTTGTTCTCGAGAGCCAGTTGCTCCATCTCATCGTAGTCCACACGCCCCGTCTCCTTGTTGAGGTTGTAGCCCACGGGATGATAGAGAATGCCGCTGGTGTTGACGAGAGAGCCATGGCTCAGGTGGCCGCCGTGGTCGAGATTTAGTCCCATGAAGGTGTCTCCGGCGTTCAGGACAGCCAGGAAGACAGCCGCATTGGCTTGCGCTCCGCTGTGGGGCTGCACGTTGGCATACTCCGCGCCAAAGAGTTGCTTAACCCTGTCTATGGCCAGTTGCTCCACCTCGTCCACTACCTCGCAGCCGCCGTAGTAGCGCTTGCCGGGGTAACCCTCGGCATATTTGTTTGTCAGGCACGACCCCATGGCTTCCATCACCTGGGGACTTACGGAATTCTCACTGGCAATAAGCTCAATGCCTCTTGCCTGGCGCTGATGCTCTTTCTCGATGAGAGCGAAAATGACGTTGTCTCTTTTCATAAATAGTTGTTTGTTTTGGTTATAGGAGTTTCACTTTGTCGAGTTCGATGGTGTCGTTGCAATAGTGGCATTTGAGCTTGCCGCCCGACACGTGGAAGCGGGTCTTCATAGGCTCGTGGTTGGTGATGCACTTGGGGTTGTTGCACTTCACGATGCCGATGAGCTCGTCGGGAAGGGAGATTCGCCTCTTCTCCACCACCTCGAAGTCCTTTATGGTGGAGAGCGTGATGTGGCGGCAGATTACCGCCAGTTGGCTAATCTCCTCGTCGCTGAAGTGCTTGTCGGCTATCTTTATTATGCTTTTGCAACCCATCTGCTTGCTCTTAAGGTTGTAGCCTATGGTGACTGCCGAGGTTATCTTCTCGAGGTGAAGCAGGTTCATCACCTGGAATATCTTGTCTGCTGGTATGTGGTCTATGACGGTGCCATTCTCTATGGCCGCCACCTGCATCTCTTTCCGTGGAGTACTCATTACTGTATAATGGTTTTGTTGTTAATCACTTCGTCGAGACTTATGCCTAACACGTCGCAGATAATCGCCTGGCGGGCGTAGAGTCCGCCTCGCGCCTGCTCGAAATAGTAGGCATGGGGGTCATCGTCTATACTATATTCAATTTCGTTTACCCTGGGCAGCGGGTGCAGAATCTTCATGTTCTCTTTGGCTTTTCCCAGCATGTTGCGCTTAAGCAGGTAGCGGTCCTTCACGCGCTCGTACTCCATGAGGTCGGTGAAACGCTCTTTCTGCACGCGCGTCATGTAGAGGATATCGGCATCCTTAATAGTGTCCTCGTTGAAGTCGGAGTGTTCCACATACTTGATGTTGTGGTCGCGGCAATACTGTTTCCAGTGCCCTGGCATGGCGAGCTCCTCGGGTGCGATGAAGTGGAACGTGGGGCTGAAGTGCCTCATGGCCGTGAGCAGCGAGTGCACGGTGCGGCCATACTTAAGGTCGCCCACGAGATAGACCTGCAAATTGTCGAGAGTGCCCTGTGTCTTGTATATGGCGTAGAGGTCGAGCATAGTCTGCGAGGGGTGTTGGTTGGCTCCGTCACCGGCATTTATGATGGGCACGGGCGAGATTTCAGCCGCATAGCGCGCGGCTCCCTCGAGGTAGTGTCTCATTATTATCACATCGGCATAGTTGGAGACCATAATGATAGTATCCTTTAGCGTTTCCCCTTTCGTGCCGCTCGTAACCTTGGGGTCGGCGAAGCCAATCACCCTGGCTCCCAATCTGTTGGCAGCCGTCTCGAAGGAGAGGCGCGTGCGGGTGCTGGGCTCGAAAAACAATGTTGCCACGACGCGGCCCTCAAGCAGGCGCGAGTTCGGGTGTTTCTCGAACTCGGCAGCCATCTTTATTAGATACTCAAGCTTCTCCCTGCTGTGCTCAGCAATGGTGACGAGACTTTTATTCTCCATGGTCAAAATAAAGTTTAACTGACATCTGTCCTGCGAAGTTACGAGATTTGAATCATTTGCGCAAATAGTTGCCACAGAAAAAAGTTATTTGTGTATCTTTGCAAGAAAGTTTTCAAAGAAGAGGCGATGCGTAAGAAGTTCATGATATTTCTCTGGTTCGTGTTCATCGTGTGCGTTTTGGCAGCCGCGGGGCTGTTCTATCTGGTGAACCGCGGAGACATAGGCTACATGCCCGACATAAAGGAATTGGAGAATCCCGTAGACAAATATGCCAGTCAGGTGATAAGCGGCGACGGGGAATTGCTGGGCACCTGGAGCTACAGCAAGAGCAACCGGGTGTTCGTGACCTACCAGGAGCTGTCGCCCTACATGGTTCAAGCCCTGGTGGCCACGGAGGACGAGCGTTTCTACGAGCACAGCGGCATAGACCTCCGCGCCCTGGTGCGCGCCGCTTTCAAGAGGGGAGTGATGCGCCAGAAGACTGCGGGCGGAGGCAGCACCCTAACGCAGCAGCTGGCAAAGCAGCTCTACAGCGAGCACGCCCGTTCTACCTTTGAGCGTGCCCTGCAAAAGCCCATAGAGTGGGTGATAGCCGTGAAACTGGAAAGATGCTACACGAAGGAGGAGATAATAACCCTCTATCTCAATTATTTCGATTTCCTGCACAATGCGGTGGGCATAAAGCTGGCGGCAAAGACATATTTCGGCAAAGAGCCGACAGACCTCACGGCAGGCGAGTGCGCCACTCTCGTGGGAATGCTGAAGAACCCAAGCTACTACAACCCCAAGAGAAACCTGAAGCGCGCGGAGGGGCGCAGGAACACCGTGATAAACCAAATGCGCAAGGTGCACTACCTGACTGACGCGCAAGCCGATTCCTGCATAGCCGACACGCTGAGCATAGACCGTTACGTGGAGCATACCCACACCACGGGCAGCGCCACATACTTCCGTGAGTTCCTGCGCACCGTGATGACCGCGAAGAAGCCCGTGAGAAGCGAATATGCCTCGTGGCAGGAGCAGAAGTTCTACGAGGATTCCCTCGCCTGGGAACTGGACCCGCTCTATGGCTGGTGCAACAAGAATATAAACAAGAAGACAGGCAAGCCATATAATATCTATCAGGACGGGCTGAAGATTTACACCACCGTGAACAGCCAGATGCAGGGCTTCGCGGAGAGAGCCGTGGCCCGACACGTGACAGGGGAGCTGCAACCACTCTTCGACAAGGAAAGGGCTAACACCAGGAGCGCGCCCTACGGAAGGGACGTGCCCTACGACAAGGCGCAGAAGCTGCTGGAAAGAGCCAAGCGCCAGAGCGGCCGTTACATAACGATGCAGAAGGCTGGCTATTCGGAAGAGGAGATAGAGAGAGCCTTTGCCACGCCAATAGAGATGACAGTTTACACGTCGGCGGGGGAGGTGGACACGCTTATGTCGCCAATGGACAGCATAAAGCATTATAAGAGCTTCCTGCGGGCTGGTTTCATGTGCATGGACAATGCTACGGGATACGTGAAAGCCTATGTCGGGGGCATAGATTACGCCCATTTCCAGTATGATATGGTGAGCATGGGCCGCCGCCAGGTGGGCAGTACCATAAAGCCCTTCCTCTACGCTATGGCAATGGAAAACGGCTGGACCCCCTGCGACGAGGTGCCAAATATGCCGAGAACTTACGAATACAACGGGCAGCCATGGACACCCCGCAACAGCAGCGACAGCCGATATGGCGAGATGGTGACGCTGCGATGGGGCTTGGCGCAGAGCAACAACTGGGTGTCGGCTTATCTGCTCAATTCCCTCAGTCCCGCCTTGCTGGTGCGCTATCTCCACAAGTTCGGGGTGAAGAACCGGAACATCGACGCTGTCTTGCCCCTCTGCCTTGGCACCTGCGACGTGAGCGTGCTGGAGATGGTGACCGCCTATACTGCCTTTCCCAAGGGCGGCACGAGGTGCGTGCCCACGTTTGTGACCCGCATTGTGGACTCTGACGGAAACGAGGTCGCCAACGTCTCCACGCTGCAAATAAGCAAAAACTCGAATGACGACCTCGACACCCAGGAAGTGCTGACAGAGGATGCCGCCTGGAAGATGGTGGACCTCATGCAGGGCGTGATAAACGGGGGAACGGGTAGCCGCATGCGCTTCCGCTATAACATAAGAGCAGAGATGGGCGGCAAGACGGGAACGACCAACGACAATTCCGACGGATGGTTCGTGGGCTACACTCCCTCGCTCACCTTTGGAGCCTGGGTGGGAGGCGACGAGCGGGATATCCACTTCAACAGCATGGCTTACGGCCAGGGCGCGAATTCAGCCTTGCCCATAGCCGCATATTTCCTTCTCGATGTGTTTGAGCACAGCGACGAGCTTGGCTACTCGCCCGACGATAAATTTGAGTTCCCCGATGACTATGAACCCTGCAACGATGCCGTCTTGGACGACGGAGACTGGGAAGAAGAGAACTCCACGGGAGACGAGGCAGCTGGCGGTGTGCTTGGCGGAAGGGCTGCGGCGGTGGACCCCAGACATTATTAGAGATAGACAGAATAACAGTAATCCCTCGACAATGAAATATATAGGAATAATACCAGCCCGATACGCGAGCACCCGCTTCCCTGGCAAGCCACTGGCGCTGCTGGACGGCAAACCAGTGATTCAGCACGTTTACGAGAGAGTGAGCGGACATCTTGACGATGTTCTCATCGCCACCGACGACGAGCGCATTCTCTCTGCCGCCCGGGCCTTCGGGGGGAAGGCGGTGATGACAAGCCCCTCCCACCGCAGCGGAACGGACAGGTGCTACGAGGCGTACCAGCTGAATGGCACGGACTACGATGTGGTGGTAAATATTCAGGGAGACGAGCCTTTCATCAGCCCCAAACAGTTGGAAACGCTGTGCGCCTGCTTCTCCGACCCTGCCACGCAGATAGCCACTCTCGTGAAACCCTTCCGACCTACCGACGACTTTAGTCTCCTCGCCAATCCCAATTCGCCGAAAGTGGTGTTCGACTCCAACATGCGCGCCCTCTATTTCAGCCGCAGTGTAATACCCTATTTGCGCGGTGTCGACCAGTCTGCGTGGCTTCAGCGCCACACGTTCTACAAGCACATAGGCATCTATGCCTACCGCTCGCAGGCGCTCCGCCAGATTACAGCTCTTCCGCAAAGCGTTCTGGAGCGCGCCGAGAGCCTCGAGCAGTTGCGCTGGCTGCAAAACGGCTATGTAATCAAGGTGGGAATCACCGACATAGAGACCATCGGCATAGACACTCCCGACGACCTCGCAAGGGCGGCTCTTTTCTTAAAGAACTTAAAATAATTTGTCTGTCTGCCTTATATTTACTACTTTTGCGCCTAAAGTCAACGCATCGTTAATGTAATGAGATTAGGAATAAATGCACTTGTGGCTCTCTTGTTTTTCCCCATAACGCGCGTCGTGGGGCAGAGCATAACAGTGGGCACTTATTCCTTTCCCGACGGGTCGCGGTATCAGGGCGAGATGTTCCGTGGCAAGCCTTGGGGGCAGGGCACTACCACCTATAAGAACGGTGACATCTACGTGGGGAAATACTCAAAGGGCAAGCGCGAGGGCTACGGCACCCTGCAGCTGGCCGACGGCGAGAAATACGAGGGCGACTGGCTGCAGGACCAACAGCACGGCAACGGCACCTATTACTTCAAGAACAACAACAAATACGTAGGTCTCTGGTACAGAAACGTGCAGCAGGGGCGCGGCACCATGTATTATTACAACGGCCACGTCTACGTGGGCGACTGGAAAGACGGGAGGCGCGAGGGCGAAGGCACTTACACATACACCAACGGAGCCAAGTATGTGGGCAGCTGGACGGGAAACCAGAAGTCGGGGCAAGGGCGCTTCACCTGGCCCAACGGCGACTATTACGAGGGAGACTGGAAGGAGAACCAGATGCACGGCAAGGGCACTTACCATTTCGCCACGGGCGACTATTACATTGGCGACTGGGCTAACGGAAAGCCAAACGGACGCGGCATTTATGTCTCCAGCCAGGGAGACAGATACGAAGGAGGCTATCTCGACGGAGACCGCAGCGGCGACGGCATATCCACCTTTGCCAACGGCGACAAATATGTGGGTCACTATCTGAACGGAGAACAAGACGGAATGGGCACTTACACCTATTCCACGGGAGCCACCTACAAGGGGATGTGGAAGGGCGGCAAACGTGAGGGCAAGGGGATATACACCTCCTCGGAGGGAACATACGAGGGCAACTGGAAAGACGGACTCATGGACGGCGAGGGCACTCTCCGCATGGAGGACGGATACAAATACAAGGGGCAGTTCAAGGCAGGCATGAAGAACGGACACGGCATCCTGGAGGAGGGGGACGGCACCCGCTACGAGGGCAACTTCACGGGTGACCAGAAAGACGGAGACTTCACCGTCAGGCAGGGCGGCAAAACCAGCAAAGTCCGCTATGTCAGGGACATGGAGCAGTATAACTGACCGACACACGTAAGACCCCTGGAGAGGAAAGAGTAGAGCACAAAGAGACAAGATATACTATGAAAACGACAAGGAAAGCGGCCACATCCCCCTCAGGGGCAAAGAACGGCAGACCCCCCAGCAAGAAGAAGACCGAGGCTAAGGAAAAGCAAACACTCAAACTCATAAAGGGCGACAAGTATCTCGAGGAATATGCCGATGCCATCAACGGAAGGCACCAGCACGCCGCTGACAAGATAAAAGAGCTCACCGGCGGCGGCAAGGTCTCCCTTTCCGATTTTGCCACAGGTTACCTCTACTTCGGTGTACATCGCACCAAGGAGGGAGGGTGGATAATACGCGAATGGGCGCCCAACGCCACGGCTATCCACATAATAGGGGACTTCAACGGCTGGAAGCCCTCCGCCAAGTTCGCCATGAAGCGAGTGCGCAAGACCGGCAACTGGGAGATACTCTTGCCCCCCGAGGCTCTGGGGCACGGCGACCTCTTCAAGATGCTGGTCAGCTGGGAAGGCGGACAGGGAGAGCGCATTCCCGCATGGGCTACCCGCGTGGTGCAGGACGAGCGGACAAAGATATACTGCGCCCAGATATGGGCGCCGGAGACACCCCACGTATGGCGCGTGAAGAGGTTTACCCCGGGCACCCAGCCGCTGCTCATCTACGAGTGCCACATCGGCATGAGCCAGGACGCGGAGAAGGTGGGCACTTACACGGAGTTCAAGGACAATGTTCTGCCTCGTGTGGTGAAGGCGGGCTACAACTGCCTGCAGATAATGGCCATCCAGGAGCACCCCTACTACGGCAGCTTCGGTTACCACGTGAGCAGCTTCTTTGCCGCGAGCAGCAGGTTCGGCACACCAGAGGAGCTGAAGGAGCTCATCGACACCGCCCACGAGCAGGGCATAGCCGTGATAATGGACATTGTGCACAGCCACGCCGTGAAGAACGAGCTTGAGGGGCTCGGCAATCTCGCCGGCGACCCAAACCAGTATTTCTACCCCGGCGACCGCCACGAGCATCCCGCCTGGGACAGCCTCTGCTTCGACTATGGCAAAAACGAGGTGCTGCACTTCCTGCTCAGCAACTGCAAATACTGGCTCGAGGAGTATCACTTCGACGGCTTCCGCTTCGACGGGGTCACCTCCATGCTCTATTACAGCCACGGGCTGGGCGAGAGTTTCATGAGCTATGCCGACTATTACAACGGCCGCGAGGACGACAACGCCATTTGCTATCTCACGCTTGCCAACGAGCTCATCCACATGGTGAATCCCCGTGCCCTCACCATAGCCGAGGAGGTTAGCGGGATGCCGGGCCTTGCGGTGCCTTTCCTGGGTGGCGGCTACGGCTTCAACTACCGCATGGCGATGAACATACCCGACTACTGGATAAAGACCATAAAGGAGCTGCGCGACGAGGACTGGAAGCCGAGCAGCATGTTCTGGGAGGTGAAGAACCGCCGCGCCGACGAGAAGACCATCTCCTACTGCGAGAGCCACGACCAGGCGCTCGTTGGCGACAAGACCATAATATTCCGCCTCATAGACGCCGACATGTATTGGCACTTCAGGAAAGAGGACGTGAACTACAACGTGGAGCGCGGCATAGCCCTCCACAAGATGATACGTCTGCTCACCGCCGCCACCATGAACGGAGGCTACCTCAACTTCATGGGCAACGAGTTCGGGCATCCCGAGTGGATAGATTTCCCCCGCGAGGGCAACGGCTGGAGCTACAAGTATGCCCGCCGCCAGTGGAACCTCGTGGACAACCGCGAGCTCTGCTACCACTATCTCGCCGATTTCGACCGGGCCATGCTCATGGTGCTTGGGGCGGGGAAAGGCATACAGAAGACCCCCGTAACGGAGATTTGGCTGAGCGACGGAGACCAGATACTGGCGTTCCAGCGGGGAGAGCTGCTCTTCTTCTTCAATTTCGCCCCGAGCCGCAGCTACGACGGCTACGGATTCATTACCCTGGAGGGCACTTACGAGTATGTGCTCAACACCGACGACGTGAACTTTGGCGGGCACGGCCTCAACGAGGACGAAGTGAAGCATTTCACCCTCCCAGACCGCGACCTCTCCCGCTCGGGCAAGGGATGGCTTAAGCTCTACCTCCCCGCCCGCAGCGCCTGCGTTCTCCGCAGAGTGAAAGAGTGACCCCAAGTGGCGCACCCCCCTTTTTAACTCGGGTAGAGGGGGGAAAGTAAAAATGAAAAACCGCAAGCGATAAGAGCGCCTTTGGCGCTCTTTTTCTTTTGTGCCGCAAGGTTGCTTTGCGATTAGCTTCACTGAGGATTTATCTTCGATGAGGACTTCGCCGTTCACCGTTCCCATTTTGACACACCCCCAAACTGCCCAGCGAAACGTACTATGCCCTCTCTACTTAACGCATCATAGCGTGAGTACTTAACACACCACAGCGTGAGTACTTAACGCACCATTGCCCCTTAACTTAACGCACTATAGAGAATATGCCAAAAAGGGAAATCGTTTAGATGCCCTGAGACACAAAGGGGCTTCAAAATGGAATCTATCATGAAAACGCAAGCCCTCGGCACTCGCATAGCTGAAATAAAAACCGCTCCCTATCCATCTCGGACCGGGAGCGACCCCATCATAAATCTATATGATGAAAAACAGAAAAATTGTGTCTCACTTCTTCTTGTGTCTCACTTCACAAGCACTTTCTTCACTATTCCGTCGCTGTAGCGCACTATGTTCACGCCCTTTTGCGGAGCGCTCACTTGCTTGCCGTCCATGGTGTAGATGGAAGTTACCTCCGCTTCCTCCACATTGCTAACACCCTGCATGCCCGTAGCCTCGATGTTCTGTGCGCCTGTAGTGTCATACTCTTCTATATTGAGGAATTCTTCCCAATACGATTCCTGTGAGTATGCGTCCATGCAGTCCTCGGGCACATAAAGTATGCACGCTTCCTTGTCTACTCCACCGAAAGTGTTGGAATAAATAGTTGGCGGTGTGGAATTGGCGGAATATATCTGCGTGAGACCACTGCAACCATTGAACGCATAATCCCCTATGCTTGTGACTTTACCAGGAAGAGTCACATCGGTAAGACCACTGCAACCATTGAACGCATAGTCTCCTATGTTTACTACAGAGTCAGGTATCGCCACTGCCACAAGGAAGATGCAACTATCGAATGCGCGGTCTGCTATGTTTGTCACACTGTCAGGAATCTCAAAAGTTGTGATTGAGGCATTGCCCGCCGGGAACTGGATGAGTTTTTTCCCATCTTTAGAGTATAGAACGCAGTCGATGGAACAATAGCTTTTGTTCTCATCATCCACATTGAAAGCTGTTAAAGATGCACAATGCCAGAAAGCACCATCTCCTATGCTTGTCACGGAACTGGGAATAGTCACCTCAGTAAGACTGCCGCAATACTCGAATGCAGAGCTACCTATATCTGTCACAGAGTTGGGAATAGTGACCTCGGGGAGAGCACTGCAATTGTAGAAAGCCTTATTTCCTATGCTTGTAACGGAGTTGGGAATATTCACTGACATAAGGCTGGTGCAACCATCAAACACATAGTCCTTTATGCTTGTAATGGAGTTGCCAATTGTCACCGTTTTGAGACTGGTGCAACCATCAAAGGCGGCAGTTCCCATGTTTGTCACAGAATTGGGAATAGCCAACTCTGTAAGGCTACTGCAATACTCGAATGCAGAGCCACCTATATTTTCCACAGAGTCGGGTATCGCTACCGCAGACAGAGCGCTGCAACCGTAGAACGCCCTGTATCCTATGCTGGTGACGGAGTTAGGGATAGTCACCTGCTTAAGGCTGGAACAACCATCGAACGCATAGTCTTCTATGCTTGTAATGGTGTTGGGAATAGTCACCTGAGCAAGGCTGGCGCAACCGTAGAACGCCTCGTCTCCTATGCTTGTTACAGAGCTGGGGATAGTCACCTCCGCAAGGCTGGCGCAACCATAGAACGCGCATCTGCCTATGCTTTCCACGGAGTTGCCTATTGTAACAGCCATGAGACCGTCGCAATTAAAGAAAGCCCAGTCACCAATGCTTGTAACGGAGTTGGGAATGGTCACTGAAGTTAAACCGCTACAGCCCAAGAATGCGGAGTGCCCTATGCTGGTCACGGAGTTGCCTATCGTAACCGCCGCAAGGCTGGAGCAACCGTAGAATGCGTCGTCTCCTATGCTGATCACAGATTCGGGGATGGTAACCTCCGTAAGACTGCTGCAACCATCGAAGGCGAAGTCCCCTATGTCGGTTACGGATTTGCCTATCGTAACCGCTGTGAGACCGCTACAGCCGTGGAACGCCGATTCTCCTATGCTGGTCACAGAGTCGCCTATCGTCACCTGCGTAAGACCGCTGCAATAATAGAATGCCCAGCTTCCTATATTAGTCACGGAGTTGGGGATGGTCAGCGTCTCAAGGCTGGCGCAATAAGAGAAAGCTTCCTCTCCTATGTCCGTCACGGTGTTGGGTATGGTCACCGCCTCGAGGCTGCCACAATACCAGAAAGTATGGTCTCCTATGCTCGTGACGGACGCGGGAATGGTCACCTGCTTAAGACTGCCGCAATAAGCGAAAGCGTAGTTCCCCATGCTTGCCACAGAACTGCCTATCGTCACCGTCTCAAGACCGCTGCAATTATAGAATGCCCAGTTCCCTATGCTGGTCACGGAGTTGGGAATAGTCACTGCCTTAAGGCTGCTGCAATTACGGAACGCTGATTCCCCTATGCTTGTGACGGAATTGGGAATAGTCACCGCCGTAAGGCTGTAGCAAGAATGGAACGTGTAGTCTCCAATGCTTGTCACAGAGCCAGGGATAGTCACCTCAGTGAGGCTGCCGCAATCAGAGAACGCATAGTCTCCTATGGTCGTGACAGAGCTGGGTATCGTCACCGACACAAGGTCGCCGCAACCGTAGAATGCGGAACTTCCTATGCTCGTCACTGAGCCAGGAATAGTCATCTGCGTAAGGCCGCTGCAATACCAGAAAGCCTTGCTTCCTATGCTCGTAACGGAGTTGGGAATGGTAACCGACGTTAAATAGCTACAGCCCAAGAACGCGTTGTCCCCTATGCTGGTCACGGAGTAGGTGGTATTCTCGTATGTCACAGTCGAGGGGATTTCAATGCTCTCAACATCGCTTTCGTAGTAGCCTGGAGCAACTTCGGCAGTATTCTCCACGGTGTTGAGATCGTAGTAAATGCCTTGTATCATGGCATCGTAGGCGAAGCAGGGCGCTTGCAGCGAGAGTGCCGTAAGGCAAAGTACAAAAAGTTGTTTCATAGTATCTTTCTTTTACTGTTTATGTTTATTACTAATGTTTGGCGGTCCAAAAAGGTTCTGGGTAGGGACAATAAAAAAACGTGGACCAATAACTTCGTCTACGCTTAGGAGGTATCGCCAAACACCGTGCATTCATATACGAGCAAAAGCCCACGCAGGTACCGCGTGAGCATTAACTTTCACTCTTGAATGCTTTGTCAAAATTGGCGATTTATCCTAAGCAAGAACTAAAGCTAACGCTTTTTATCTCAATGTCCTTTCTCTTCTGTGTTACATAGGCAATCTGTTTTTGAGGTTCTTTTTTGCAAAGATAGGAAAATATATGTTATGCGCAACAAAGTATTAAAGAAAAAAGACATTCAGAGAGCAATAACCAGAACCGAGGAGGCGGGAGGTGAGATTCATCTCTACCACCCTTTCGCCAAGGTCACTGTGGACTTTCGCTTAGTTTCTATGCGTCGTTCCGAGAGTTTCTAAGCGTCGTTAGGCTTGGTTTCCGCAGTAACAGAAGTGGGTATGAACGAGATTCTGCACCTCCCCACAAGGCTATAGAGCTTATCTCTGAATCAAGCCATTGGGAGCTTCCTCACGGGTGACGGAGAGACCCACGCTGAGGCGCATGATGTTGTTGACCTGCACACCGAACTCCGCGCCAACCGTGGTGCAAGCCGAGCTGATGGTAGGGATGTAGGGAGAGTATTTGCCTGCCCTTGAACCCATTGGTCCGAAGCTGTGGCTGGCGAAAAGGGTGGCATCGAAGCGCTCGTTGAAGCGATAGTTTGCCATGCCGAAGATGTCGAGAGCGCCTTGGCTCTGCCCCCAGCCAGTGTAGCGGGTGTAGCCAAGACCTCCCGCAAGGGTGAGGCGGTCGGTAACCGGCAAGGCATACAGCCACTCGACACTCGTGAAGAAGGCTGCGCCCCGATAAGGATTGCTATGCCCGAAACCGCATACAACCCCTGCGCTGATGTTGGCGTTAAGTCCCTCGTGCACGTCCCACCAGCCACCTGGGGTGGTGAATGTCATGCGCTGTTCAGGGCTTATCGACAAAGGGGGAACAACCGATGGGCGGACAGCGAGAGAAGTGTCGGCAGACGCAGGAGCAACGACAGAAGCGATGTGCTTGCCGTCATCCTCAACGGGCGTAGTCTCCACTTCGGTCTGAGCCATTGCCACAGCTACCCGAAAGAGGCAAAAAAGCATGATTATTGACCACCTCACGCGACAAAGATAACATAAAAATGTTGAATGGAAAGGAAACAATCACTTATTTTCACCCTTTTAACTCTTATATGATATGGACAGAATGCCGCCCCGAACTACTGCCTGGAAGCCGTGGGCGAGGACAGGAGTGAGCTCACAGTCGGCTGTGATGCCCTGCCGCCAGAGCGCGAGGGCAAGGCTGCCCATGGTGTGGCGAAAGTTTATCTCAACCACAGGATGCACACGACCGCCAGAGAGAAGCATCATGTCTATGCCCACAGGACCTTGATAACCAAGCGAGCCCAAGTGCTGGCGGTGATAGAGAATGAGGCTGTTGAGGAGCGCCTCGTCAACCCCTATGCGCTGTATGATAGCAGATTGAGGCGCGATGAGGTTGCCACGGTAGTTTCCCCGTGGTCCCGTGAGGAAGAAGCTGTAGCCGAGAAACTCCACCTCGCCCCCATGGCGAACCACGAACTCCATGGCAAAGTCACAGATTTTGTCGGTATAGAGGCGATCTTGCAAGTAGCCTCCCTGTGTGCGCAGGAAACCTCGCAGACGTGGCAGAACCTCTGGAGTGTAGCCATCAGGGGAAAAGATTACTCCACGGCCGCTGCTGCTCCAGGGCGATTTGAATACGAGGGGAGCTTGAGGCTGTTGTGAAGCGGTGAGGGAAGAGGGGAGTGCGGAGAGGTAACGCATCTCATCACCCACGAAATGCCCATCATGCAACTCACGCAGGAGGCTGGAAAGATAGCCGCAGGCGAAGGCGCGGCTGGAGAGCTGGCGCGCATTGCGGAGCCACTCGGGGGAGGGCAGGCTGGAGGCGGAGACTCCCATGCGTAGATAGCGCCAGCGGGCGTCACGGCTCCAGCCCCAGGGTCCCGAGGACCAGAAGCGGGAGAGTGAGGCGAGGTCCGCCTCCATGCGCCGGACGAGGGGTGGGGGAGTGTAAGGGCAGGAGTCGGCGGCAAGAGCCATATCGTTGGACGGATTGAACAAAGATGGCAGTATAATAGGCTCATAATGTAGCGAAAATGGCATAATAATGGTTTCTGGTTAAAAAAAGTATCTTTTTGTTATCGAAAGTGTTTGCGTTTGCAAAGAGAATTATTTAACTTTGGGAGCGAAAATAATAAAATAACCCATAGACTAAGGTATATAATATGGAAAAGATTCAAGAACTCACCGAGAAACTTTATCGTGAGGGCGTGGAAAAGGGGCAGGCAGAGGCTGGACGCATCATTGAGGAAGCCAAGAAGGAAGCCCAAAAGATAGTGGAGGCAGCCAAGGAGCAGGCCAAAGCCATCGAGGCGCAGGGCAAGAGGCAGGCCGCTGACTTAGACGCCAACACGAAGAATGAGCTGAGGCTCTACACAGGGCAGGCGCTGAACGCCCTGAAGAGCGAAATCGCCAACGTGGTGACGTGCCGCGTAGTGACGGACGCAGTGGACAAACTGGTAGCTGACAAGGACTTCCTGCAGAAGTTCACGGTGGCGCTGGCGAGCAAATGGGTGGAGAACGAGCCCATCGTGATTAGTACGGAAGACGCCAAGGGGCTGAAAGCCTATTTCGAGAAAGAGGCAAAGAAAGTGCTTGACAAGGGCGTGAGCATCGAGAAAGTAAACAACACGGACGTGATCTTCACTGTGGCACCTGCCGACGGCAGCTACAAGGTGAACTTCGGCAAGGAGGAATTCGAGAACTACTTCAAGGCTTTCCTGCGCCCGCAGCTGGTGGAGATGCTCTTCTAAAAGAAAAACAAATACTGAAGCAAGAGGACATGGGAAACTATTATTGCTTAATGGCAGGTCTGCCTGAGATAGAACTGGCGGACACACAGCCAGGCTATTCCCTCTCCGAGCTCAGGGAGCAGTGCGAAGAGGAACTGACGGACGGCGACAAGAAGTTGCTGGCCGACTACTTCTTCCTGCGCCACGACTGCCAGAATCTGGTCAAACTCCTGAAAAACCCCGACGCTGAGGCAGACGGCAGCGGCAACTATACGGCTGACCAATACGCCGACCTGATGACAAGCGCAAGGGAGATGAACTACAACGTGAAGCGCTATCCGGCCTTCATGAGCGACTTCGTGAGGGAATACCCCTACAACAAGGACACAAAGGGCTTCTACGCCGAAGACGAGCTGACATACCAATTCCTGAACTATGCCATAACCACCTGCCCTAACCAGATGATAAGGCAGTGGCACAAGCTGAACCTGGACATAACGAACTTCCTGACCGCCGTGCTGGCACGCAAGCAAGGCTGGGACGCGGGGGAATACATAAAAGGCGAAGGCGAGGTGCAGGAGATGATAAGGCAGAACGCCACTAAGGACTTCGACTTGGGCAAGGAGTATGACTACGTGAAGGAGCTGATGAAAATAGTGGAGGAGGAAGACCCCGTGAGGAAGGAGAAGATGATAGATGCCTTTAAATGGCTCTGGCTGGACGAGCAGACGTTCTACGACCCCTTCACCATAGAGGCCGTGTTCGCCTATCTGTGCAAGCTGGAGATGCAGTACCGCTGGGCCAACCTCGACGTGAAGACGGGAGAGGAGACCTTCAAACAGATTATAGAGAACCTGCGAGGTGAAGCTAAAGTGCCCGAGGAGTTTATAAGGAAATGACCCGAGACGGCACGCCGCAAGAAGTTTAAGAGTAAATAAAAAACAACAATTACACACGATATGACAAAAGGAACTGTTAGTGGCATAGTCGCCAATATGGTCACAATACACGCGGACGGACCCGTGCTGCAGGGCGAGATATGCTACATCGTCACAGGAGGCGTACGCCTGATGTCCGAGGTCATCAAAGTGATAGGCCAGGATGTCTACGTCCAGGTGTTCGAGAGCACCCGAGGACTTAAGGTGGGAGCCGAGGCAGAGTTTACGGGACACATGCTGGAGATACAGCTGGGTCCCGGCATGCTTAGTAAGAACTACGACGGTCTGGAAAACGACCTCGACAAGATGGAGGGCATCTTCCTGCGCAGAGGTCAGTACACCGAGCCTCTCGACTGCGAGCGCCTGTGGGATTTCGTTCCCCTGGCAAAGGTGGGCGACAAGGTGATTGAGAGTGACTGGCTGGGGCAGGTGGAGGAGAACCATCAACCTCTGAAGATTATGGCGCCTTTCCAGATGAAAGGCTCCGCTACCGTGAAGAGCATAGTGCCGGCAGGGAAGTATAAGATTCACGACACAGTGGTGGTGCTCACCGACGAGCAGGGGCACGACATTAATGTGGACATGGTGCAGCACTGGCCTGTGAAGGTGGCTATGACCAACTACAAGCAGAAACCGCGTCCCTTTAAACTTCTGGAGACTGGAGTGCGCACGATTGACACGTTCAACCCGATAGTGGAGGGTGGAACGGGCTTCATCCCTGGTCCCTTCGGAACGGGTAAGACGGTGTTGCAGCACGCCATATCGAAGCAGGCGGAGGCGGACATAGTGATTATAGCTGCCTGCGGTGAGCGTGCAAACGAGGTGGTGGAGATATTCTCCGAGTTCCCCGAGCTGGTGGACCCGCATACAGGGCGCAAGCTGATGGAGCGCACCATTATCATAGCCAACACGAGTAACATGCCTGTGGCGGCACGTGAGGCGTCAGTATACACGGCGATGACCATGGCGGAGTATTACCGCTCGATGGGGCTGCGAGTGCTGCTGATGGCGGACTCCACCTCGCGCTGGGCACAGGCGCTGCGTGAGATGAGTAACCGTATGGAGGAGCTCCCTGGACCCGATGCCTTCCCGATGGACTTGGGCGCCCTGATAAGCAACTTCTACGGGCGTGCCGGTTATGTGGAGCTGCACAATGGGCAGGTAGGCTCTGTGACGTTCCTTGGCACCGTGTCTCCCGCAGGCGGTAACCTGAAGGAGCCTGTGACGGAGAACACCAAGAAAGTGGCACGCTGCTTCTACGGACTGGAGCAGGACCGCGCCGACAAGAAGCGTTACCCGGCAGTGAACCCGATAGACTCTTACAGCAAGTATCTGGAGTATCCCGAGTTTGCGGCATACATAAAGGAGCATATCAACGAAGACTGGATACCTAAAGTGCTGAAGCTGAAGACACGTATGCAGCGCGGTAAGGAGATAGCCGAGCAGATAAACATCCTGGGCGACGACGGTGTGCCTGTAGAGTATCACGTTACCTTCTGGAAGAGTGAGATCATCGACTATGTGGTGCTGCAGCAGGATGCCTTCGACGAGGTGGACGCGGTGACCCCATTGGAGAGGCAGGAGGCGATACTGAACCTGGTAACGGAAATATGCGAGAAGGAAGACTTCAAGTTCGACACCTTCCTGGAAGTGACCGACTACTTCAAGAAGATGATAAACCTGTGCAAGCAGATGAACTACAGCCCCTTCAAGAGCGAGCAGTACTACGACTATATTAGCAAGATAAAGGCAATGCTTTAAAGACTTAAGACAACATGGCAACAGCATTTCAAAAAGTATATACGCAAGTAAGTCAGATCACCAAAGCCACTTGCTCTCTTAAGGCTAAGGGCGTGGGATACGACGAATTGGCCACCATCGACGGAAAGCTCGCGCAGGTGGTGAAGATAATGGGTGACGACGTTACCCTGCAGGTGTTTGAGGGTACGGGCGGTATCCCCACCAATGCCGAGGTGGTGTTCTTGGGCAAAGCCCCGACCCTGAAAGTAAGCGACCAGCTGGCAGGACGTTTCTTCAATGCATATGGACACCCGATAGACGGAGGTCCGGAGATTGAAGGCAAGGAAGTGGAGACGGGCGGTCCCAGCGTGAACCCCGTGCGCCGTAAGCAGCCGAGCGAGCTGATAGCTACTGGTATTGCCGGTATCGACTTGAACAACACACTCGTCTCGGGTCAGAAGATTCCTTTCTTCGCCGACCCCGACCAGCCCTTCAACGAGGTGATGGCCATGGTGGCGATGCGTGCCAAGTGCGACAAGATTATACTTGGCGGTATGGGTATGACGAACGACGACTACTACTACTTCCGCAATATATTCTCAAATGCGGGAGCTCTGAACCGAATCATCTCCTTCATCAACACCACCGAGGACCCTGCTGTGGAGCGTCTGCTCGTGCCTGATATGGCTCTGACGGCAGCCGAGTACTTCGCTGTGGAGAAGCATGAGACTGTGCTCGTACTGCTGACGGATATGACCTCTTACGCTGACTCGCTTTCCATCGTGAGCAACCGTATGGACCAGATTCCATCGAAGGATTCTATGCCAGGCTCCCTCTACAGCGACTTGGCGAAGATTTACGAGAAGGCGGTGCAGTTCCCCGAGAGTGCGGGAGGCGGCAGCATCACCATTATTGCCGTGACCACTCTGAGTGGTGGCGACATCACGCATGCCGTGCCTGATAATACGGGTTATATCACCGAGGGTCAGCTCTACCTGCGCCGCGACAGCGATATAGGTAAGGTAATCGTAGACCCGTTCCGCTCACTTAGCCGACTGAAGCAGCTAGTGGCAGGAAAGAAGACCCGCAAAGACCACTCCCAGGTGATGAACGCTGCCATACGCCTATACGCCGACGCGGCAAACGCGAAGACAAAGCTGGAGAACGGTTTCGACCTCACGGACTATGACAACCGCTGCCTCGACTTCGCCAAGGAATATGCGTCTAAGCTGCTGGCCATCGACGTGAACGTGAATACGGAGGAGATGCTCGACATCACTTGGACCTTGTTCCACAAGTACTTCAAACTGGAAGAGGTGAACATCAAGAAGGAGTTCACCGATATTTACTGGAAAGACTAACTCTGATAGTATTTTTACGAGGTGATTAAGTTTCAATATAACAAGACATCGCTCCAGCAGATTGAGAAGAATCTGAAGATGCGGCAACGTACCTTGCCAATAATAAAGAGCAAGGAGACGGCTTTGCGTCTTGAGGTGAAGAAGTGCAAGGAGGAGGCCGATAAGCTTGAAAAAGAACTGCAGAGCAAGATAGCCGGATATGAGAAGATGTACGCGCTGTGGGGTGAGTTCGACACCTCGCTCGTGTCGCTGCAAGACGTTGAGATTGGCGTCAAGAAGATAGCGGGCGTGAGGGTACCTATCCTCAGCAACATCAGTCTGGCAGTAAAGCCCTTCGGACTTTTCGGCGCCCCCAAGTGGTACTTCGACGGCATCAATCTGTTGCAGGGTCTGGCAAAGACCGCTGTTGAGTGTGAGTTTGTCTCCGCCAAACTCCATTTGCTGGAACATGCGCGAAAGAAGACCACCCAAAAGGTGAACCTCTTCGAGAAAGTGCAGATTCCAGGCTTCCAGGAGGCTGTGCGCAAGATTAAACGATTCATGGAGGATGAGGAGAATCTGTCTAAATCGAGCCAGAAGATTCTGAAGTCGCTCCAGGAAAAGAGAAAGGAGGCCACCGCATGATTGAGAAAATGAAGAAACTCACCTTTTTGGTGACTAACAAGGAATATGACAGCTTCATTGAGGCGGTGCGCAAGTTGGGCGTTGTGCACGTGGAACAGTTGCGGCAGGGAGCCACAAGCCCCGAGTTGCAAACTGCCATTGACACGGAGCAGCGCTACCGTAACGCTTTAGACGCGCTGGACAAGGCTTCGAGAACTTACGGAGCTGAACTCGCAGGACAGGGCGTAGACGCTACCACAGTGGAATCATCTCCGAAAGAGATTTTGCAGAAGGTGGAAAACCTGCAAGAGCAGGAAAATACGCTTATGCATGCCATCGACGAGGAGGAGAAGCATATAAAGGAGCTGACACCTTGGGGCGACTTCGACCCGCAGACGGTGAAGAACTTGGCTGAAAGTATAGGTCACCGCATAGACTTCTTCCGCTGCACGAGCAAATACTTCAAGCCTGAATGGGAGGAGCAGTACTTCGCCATCAAGGTGAATGATCTGGAAAAGCGTACTTATTTCATCACTTTCAGCGACGAGCAACCCAACATCACAGCCGAGCACGTGACCTTGCCGCAATGCGGCATCCGACAGTGTGAGCAGGAAAGGGACAATCTGCAACAGCAATTGAGGGACGTGCGTGGTACAATGGTGCATATCAATGAGACTATGCGCCAATTGTTGCAAAATGGACGTCTGGAGAGCCAGAACGAGATTTCTCTCTATAAGGTACATCTCAGCGACGAGCGTGTGGCAGGTGATTCGCTGCGCTTGCTCAAGGGCTGGGTAAAAGCCAAGAGCGCACAGCAGCTCGTTAACTACTTGGACAGCAACCACATCTTCTATGAGATGGAGAATCCCGCTTTCGAGGATGATGTGCCAGTGGAGATTACTGAAGACTCCTATAGCCGCCTCTTCATTCCCATCCTGAAAATGTATTCCTTGCCTAAGTACAACGAGATAGATCCGACGGTCTTCTTCGCCCCGTTCTTCATGCTTTTCTTCGGTCTCTGCCTTGGCGACGGAGGTTACGGACTGCTTGTCCTGCTGGCTGGTGTGGGTATTCTCATGAAGACTAAGGGCAGTGCGCGTGACTACGGCAAGTTGGCAATGTGGTTGGGCGGTGCCACGATGGTATGCGGACTGGCAATGGGCACGGTGTTCGGCATCGACCTCAGTCAGCAATCATGGGCATTCCTTGCGCCAATCAAGCCATACTTCATCAGCGACAACGGAGTGGGTCCCATTTTCGGTTATTCTCCCATGATGGTGATTTCCGTGATGCTGGGTCTCATCCAGGTGCTCATCGGTATGGTCCTGAAGGGTTGCAAAGCCTGGTTCAACTACGGAATCGGTTATGCCATCGGCACATTCTCGTGGGTTGTGGCTCTCGTATGTCTCATCATAATGTATGGTCTGCCGTTCTGTGGTGTGGCTCTGCCTGTTGTTGTGACATACATTCTGTGGGTTCTCATCGTAATAGCCTGCGTGGGTATATTCCTTTACAACAGCCCCGCGGCATATAAGAACCCCATCACTGGTCCGTTGCTCAATATCGGTAGCGGAGTCTACTCTGTCTATGGCATGGCCACAGGCTTGCTTGGCGACCTTCTGAGTTACATCCGTCTATTTGCCCTCGGTCTCACGGGCGGTGTGTTGGGCGGAGTGTTCAACTCTCTGGCAATCGACATGACAAGCAGCATACCCTGGTATGCACGTTGGCTGCCTATGCTTCTCATCCTGCTTATCGGTCACGGCATCACCTTTGCGTTGAGCCTTATCAGTGCGTTCGTGCACCCCATGCGACTCATCTTCGTGGAGTTCTTCAAAAATGCCAACTTCGAGGGCGGAGGCAAAGCTTATCAGCCATTTAGGGAATTAAAGAATTAAAGGATAACAACAATAAAGATTAAATTAAAAGTATTATGGCAATTTTCTTAGCTTATTTGGGCGTTGCCCTTTGTGTGGCTCTGTCTGGTGTTGGCAGTGCCTACGGTGTTACTATTTGCGGTAGCGCTTCTATCGGCGCATACAAGAAGAATCCGGGAGCCAGCGGCTCTTACATCGGTCTCTCCGCACTTCCCTCATCTCAGGGTCTTTACGGATTCGTCGGTTTCTTCATGCTGAACAGTCAGGTAAATGCTGACATTTCGTTGGCAAACGGCAGCGCCATCTTCGGTGTGGGTCTTGCTCTTGGTCTGGTGGCTCTCTTCTCAGCCATTCGTCAGGCAAAGGTTTGTGCCAATGGTATCAGCGCGATAGGTGCCGGTCACAATGCTTTCGGTACTACTATGGTATTGGCGGTGTTCCCGGAGCTCTATGCTATCTTGGCGCTGTTGGTATTGATACTTACGTCTACCGCTCTCTAAACGAAGATTTGCGCTAAAGGGCGCGACAAAAGCAGGGACATACAGTTTTGCCTGTGTGTCCCTGCCTTTTTGTCTTAAGGTCTCGTACTTACTTTAGCTTGTTGTAATCCTCGTCACTCACTGGCTCCAGCCATTCGTTACTTGCGTTCTCGCCTACCATCGTGGTATAGGTGAGATGCTGGAACCAACTGTCTTTAGCCGCCCCGTGCCAATGCTTAGTTTCTGCCGGGATAGCTATCACGGTGCCTACGGTCATTTCCTGCGGCTCCTGCCCTTCGGCTTGATACCAACCTCGCCCTGCCACGCAGATGAGTACTTGCACGCAGTTGTGGTGAATGTGCCAGTTGTTGTGGCAACTGGGCTCAAAAGTCACGTTTGTAGGTCCTCCGTGTTCAGCGTCCATGGCTGCCACGTAGCTGTTCCCGATGAAATACTGGGCATAAGCTGTGTTGGGCTCTCCCTTGGGCCACACGCTGAAATCCACTGTTTTCACGTCTCTTGTCTGTTTCATACTTGTCTCCCTTTTCTCTTGTGCGTTTGCCATGGCAGAGAATGTCATCAGCACCACGGCTGGTATTTATAAATGTTGTCTCAATCCAAAAATATAGAGATTCTGGATGAATATACCTCAGTATATTGCTT
>JAJPYT010000054.1 GCA_021204845.1 Prevotellaceae bacterium
CATAAGCGGTTTTTATTTTTCTTCCGACATCTCGCGGTTATACTGCCTTACGCTCTTGCCGCCTGTAAGGTGGTAGGTAAAGGCAAACTCCACATGATGGCTTATTTGATTGTTCGGATTGTTATAAATGAATCGTGACACTGTGGCTGGAGTCTCCCATGAGGATATGCTCTTGGGAGAAAGAAAATGCACCGGCAGAATGTAAAGGCACATTATTTCCGCCTTGCCATGGAAGAAGTATTTGTTAAGCTGCACTCTGAGGGCGTCAGATACTTCTTTCTTATAGCCTTGTGCCGATATCCCGAAGGTGTTGCCGCTACTGTAATGGATTAGAGGGATGAGGTCCCATTTCTTGATGTCGTATTGGACCCATGCCTTGTACTGATAGCCGTTTGTGGAGTGTTTGAAGCTTTCGTACTCGCCTTTGGATCTCCAGCATGACACGTTAGCGGCGATTGTCAGGGACTTTATATGTTTGCTGAAGTTGATGCTTGCCTCCACCGAGTTCCATTTCGCGTTCTGAGGCATGGTGGCGGCATAATAACCCTCCTGCCCGCTCTGCAGTTCACCATACTCCAAGGTGGTGATATCGGTGAATGTGCGGGGATTATAACTGTCTGTGAGCGTGAGAGTAAGACACTTCAGGAAGTAGTACTGTAGACTTGCCTTGTGGGATACGGAGGAGCGAAGCTGCGGGTTACCTCCCGACCATGTGAGCGAGTCGGAGAACTGCCCGTAAGAGGTTACCTGCGTAAGGTCTGGGTTGCTGACACCGCAGGAGTAGTTGACGCGCAGCCACTGGTTGTGCTCCATCCTCTGGTAGTAGGTGAGCTTGCCCGACCACGATAGGTAGCGGTCTTTCGCCTGGTCGCCCTTGGTTTTGTTCGTGGTCAGGGATGCCAGGGCGCTCAGACTTGCCTTGTTGGTCACGTTGTAGGAGCCGAAGGTCCACACGGTGCTTTGCTTCAGGGCATAGTTGCTTAGGTCCTCTCTTGTCTCCGCCCTCTTCTGGATATAGCTCTTCCAGAAATTGTCGTAACCAAACGACCAATATATCTTGTTCTTAAGGAAGCGCCGGTTTACCTCCGCTTTCGCAAGCGTTTGTCTCATCTTACTCCATCTGTTGTCCGTGTTCTGGTAGCCGCTGGTTTTCTGGATGTCGTAGCCCGTGTTAGATTCCAGAGTGTTGTAGTTCAGGCTTGCCGTGTAGTTCCAGGCCTTTATCTGTCCGCGGTAGAAGCCTGCCACCTTATGTAAGCTCCAGCGGTCGGTAGAGAAGGAGTTGGAGCCGATAGTATCCTCTGGTGTGCCATCCAGGTCAGTGCGGATGAGGGTCTTGGGCCTGCTCACATCCTTGTCCGAATGCATATATTCGTATGTTACAGAGAGTGAGTTGTGCTTGTCAAACTGATAGTCAATGGCGGTAGTGAGGAAATTGTTCCGCTCGTGCCATTTGTAGTTGCGTGTGCCGTCGGCATTCTCTATTACTTCCTCTGTGTAATTGTTCAGGAGGTACTGTTTGGTGGAGAGGTTATTGACCCCCTCCTGGCTGAAATTTCCGCCATAGCTGGCGAAGAAATTCCATTTGTTGTAGGTATAGGTAAATATCTGATTCCATTCACCTCGTCCCAACGACCTGTCTAATATCTTTCTGTCACCAGGAAATAATCCACTAAAGGCATGTCCTTGGTAATCATATCCCTGGTATTTCTCCTTGCGGCATAGGTTGATAATCACGTCGTAGCCAGAGTATTTGCCCTGCGGATTGGGTATTATCTCTATCTTGTCGAAGCGTATGTGATGTAGCTTCTTGATGTACGACTCTTCATATTGAAGGCTGTCCACGAGAAGCAGCACCTTGGTCTGCCCTTGGTATTGGAGTTCCTCTGTAACTCTGTCATACTCCATTCCAGGTATCTTACCCAACATTTCAGCGGTGTTATAGCTCCCCTTGCGCATCTCTCTCGTGATATATATTATGTCTTTATCCCTTAGATGCACGATGTTAGATGCGTTCACTTCCACTTGCTGTAAGTTCGCGGTCAAGGCAGTTTCTATGGAATCAATAATAAGACTGTCTTTTGCAAACTGTGCAAACACTTGTGAACTGCAATATAGTAACGACACCAATATCGGGAAAAAGAACTTCTTTCTCATGTTCAGATAAAACTAATTTATTTCAAGAGCGAGTTTTTCATAATAACTTATCACTTCTCTGTTCATTCTCTCTTCCAGATCTATGCTGTTTGAGAATCTACACATTACTTTTCCAAACTGACGTATCATACTGTTGCGCCATACGGGACAGGGACCCCAACACAAAGGGAAATGCATGCAGGTATTGCAAATGATATTGCCCTTGTCTGCACACTGTTGTAAACACATATCCACGAATGGCCACTCAATATCACCCTCTGCTGTCAACTTTGCTCTGCCATCTTGCGTCTCCATATTACAAATATCAACGCTTCCGTCTGGGTAAATAGTAGAAAAGTGTCTATGATCTACATAACAAATTCCGAATTCACTAGAACTCGAGCAATAGCCAGATTGACGAGCCCGAAAATTGATCTCATTTACCTTTTCCTTGTTTATAGAACGCTCCTTCTCTTGCCATATCTTCTTTGGAGTGAGATCTATCCTATCTCGCAACTCGCTTGGGATTATCTCGTTCACCTGCTCTACGATCTGCAAAGGTTCGAGTGTCTCTTTAGAATAGTTGATCCTGAGATTAACTCTGGAGCGAGGAATAAGTCTAAGAATATCAACAATGTTATTCAGAGCCTTTGAGAAGGTGTCCACTCCGCGCAGACACTTAACCTTGTTGTGCTCCTCTCGGTTGCCGTCTATGGTAATCTGGAAGAAATCTACCCCCACAGTGCCCAAGGCTTTAATTCGTTCGGGAGTTAGAAGTAGGCTGTTGGTGGTTATTCCACTGTTCATGGTTATGCCCAACTCACGGCAGACTTCCATGGCATAAGAGCTAATGTCTAAAATGACATCATATTTAAGCAGCGGCTCACCACCAAACCACGAAATGTGGAATTTGCTTATCTCATGCTCAGTGAGGTATTTCCTAATGTGTTTCTTTATGCGTCTGATAGTTTCTTCCGAGAGGTCAACATGGCGGTGATCCTGCACGCAATACCAGCACGAGAGATTGCAACGGTAGGTTGGCAGGATCATCAGTCGGTAATAGTTAGGGAAAAGGTGACGGCGGTATTCCTCCATCACAAGGGCGCGCTCATCTTCAGCATCTGCACAGAGGAAGCCGTTATCCAGCATCTTCTGAAGGAAAGGCTGAAATTTGCCTTCGTATGCATCAGAATTCGCCAGTACTGCCTTTATGCTTCCTGCATTAGCAGCAGAGACGGCAAACACGCTGTGCTTCCGGCTGTTGAAGACTATGGTCTTGTCTCCGTAGGGGACGTAATAGTTATATGCGCTCTCTTTCATTTATGTGTATCCCGTTTTTGTGTTCATTAATGTGGTTCATATACCTTAGTGCATATAAAGTTAATACATTAATGCCATTACCTTCAAACGATTCTTAATCTTTTTTCTTAGAAGTATAATTATCTCATCTCTTTTTAGATTAAGCAACCATAAGCCAATAAATATAAAGGCTTTGAAACGCCCAAAATGAAGGCATTTTTGAAATTACTGTGTGAAATTGGCAGAAAAGGGCATAAAAGATTTCGATGATGAGCATTATTTATAGTATATTTGGAGCACTGTGCCAGCCCATAGAATCGGACTCAGACTTAGGCTACGCAATACAGTACTACAAGAAAAACTCTGATAACAGGAAGCCAGCGGAGGCGTATTATTATAAAGGTGTAATCTGCTACGAGCGGGACGAGAAGCGGGAGGCAATAATGCTGATGAAGCAAGCGGAAGAGGTGGCTGACAGGAAGGACATCTATCAAATGTACAAAATATCCCGATGTCTCGGACAGGTATAAGTTCGTGCTAACCCTGCTATATTTAGGGCGCAGCGACGAGGAGATAGCCAAGCGCATGGGCACGAGCCTGAATGCCGTGCGTGTGATGAAAACGAGGCTGAAGTGGGATAAGGAGGAGAATAATGTTACGCCCGAGGACAGCAACTCGTGAACCCATGGAAATCCGTGTCAGAATCCCCCGTCGTCAGTGCACGAATTAGCCGCCATTCCCGCACGAATTAGCCGTCGTTCGTACGGAAATTAGGGGTCGCCAGTGCGGTGATTAAGGGGCGTTTTTGGCTTTATGGCGAGCATACACTCCATCACCTCACTTGCGACGAGGTGGCGGTAAATGTGGTGAGCTGCGTGCCGCCCTTTGCGGTAGCCGAGTTGCCGTTGTAGGTAATGGTGAAGATGTTCTTCCATTCCGTGTTCTCCACATAATCGTCGTAGAGAGGGTCGCTCCCGTCCGCAGGAATGGTCTCCTCCTCGTACAATGGCGTGGTGTCTATCGCCACGTTTATGTCGTCCAAGTCTCCAGCCACAGAGACGGTGCCAGAGGCTGAGCCTGCCGTGCCACCGAACATATCGCTGGGGAAATCGCTGGAGTAGTCCTCACCGCCGCAAGCGCAGAACAACAGAAGCTGAAAAGCGCCAAGGGCAAGTGCTGAACGCTTTTTCATGGTTATATCCCGGTTTTACTTATACTCGCTCCAGCTCTTAATGGCGAGATCCTCCAGCTTAAGCGTGCAGAACGCCTGTATGAACGCCGCCGCAAGGCGGGCGTTGGTGATAAGAGGAATGTTGAGGTCGACAGCGGCACGTCGGATCATGTAGCCGTTGGTCAGCTCGCCAGGCGAGAGATCCTTGGGGATGTTCACCACCATGTCTATCTCGTGGCGGTGCATGAGGTCGAGAGCCTGAGGCTGCTGCCCCGTCTCGCTGGGCCAGTAGACCAGCGTGTTCTCTATGCCGTTGGCGTTGAGGTAGCGGCTTGTCCCTCCAGTGGCGTAAAGGTGGTAGCCATGGCTGCGGAGCAAGCGGGCTGTGTCGAGCATGGTGGCTTTCTCCTTCGCTCCGCCAGTGCTGAGCAGGATGTTCTTCTCAGGGATGCGCTGCCCCACGGAGAGCATGGCCTTCAGGAGGGCGCTGTTAGCGTCGTCGCCCAAGCAACCCACCTCGCCAGTGGAGCTCATGTCCACACCGAGGACGGGGTCGGCGTTCTGCAAGCGGTTGAAGGAGAACTGGCTCGCCTTGATACCCACATAATCGAAGTCGAAGAACGACTTGTGAGGCTTCTCCACAGGGATGCCCAACATTATCTTGGTGGCGAGCTCTATGAGGTTTATCTTCAGAATCTTGCTTACGAAGGGGAAGGAGCGTGAGGCACGCAGGTTGCACTCGATTACCTTTATCTCGTTGTCACGTGCCAGATACTGGATGTTGAAGGGACCTGATATGCAAAGCTCACGCGCTATCTGGGCGCTTATCTTCTTTATGCGCCTCACGGTCTCCACGTAGAGCTTCTGCGCGGGGTATTGTATGGTGGCATCGCCAGAATGCACTCCAGCGAACTCTATGTGCTCGGATATGGCGTAAGCCACTATGTCTCCCTTGTTTGCCACAGCGTCCATCTCCACCTCCTTGGTGTTCTGCATGAACTTGCTGATGACGACGGGGTGCTTTTGCGACACGTTGGCTGCCACGGTGAGGAAGCGTTCCAGCTCCTCCTGGTTGCTGCACACGTTCATGGCAGCGCCAGAGAGCACGTAACTCGGACGCACAAGGACGGGGAAGCCCACACGGGCTATGAACTTGTTAACGTCGTCCATCGAGGTGAGGGCGCTCCACTCTGGCTGGTCAACCCCGATGCGGTCGAGCATGGCGGAGAACTTGTCGCGGTCTTCGGCATTGTCGATATACTTGGCTTGCGTTCCCAGTATGGGCACTCGCTGCGCGTCGAGCTTAAGGGCGAGATTGTTGGGAATCTGTCCGCCAGTGCTAACGACAACTCCCTTTGGCGCCTCAAGCTCCACAATGTCCATTACACGCTCGAAGGTGAGCTCGTCGAAGTAGAGGCGGTCGCACATGTCGTAGTCGGTAG
>JAJPYT010000019.1 GCA_021204845.1 Prevotellaceae bacterium
TCTACGACCTCTCTGGCCGCAAGGTTTCCAAGCCGCAGAAGGGCATCTACATCGTTAACGGCAAGAAAGTGGTCATAAAGTAAAAAGGACTGCTGTTAATCACCAATAAAAGTGCCACCCCAAGCGAGATTGCTTGGGGTGGCGCTTTCGTTTTGTGACGGCTGTCGCAGGGCTTGGTGACGGCTGTCATTTGTCTCGGTCACGCCTGTCATTCGGAGGCATATTCATGGAAGCGGGAAAAGGGGTTACCTCAGAACTCGAGTTCCTCTTCCTCCCACTCTTCAGGCAGCGGGGCAATTGTGGAGATATCGAAAGGGCGTATCCAATATCCTTGTGTAGCCTTCTTTAGCCCAGTCTTGGAGAAATACGAACCGTATGTGCCACAAAGTACCACAAACTGGCGGTGCCCGTCGGGATAATAACAAAGGCTGAACTTCTCTTTCATGACATTGGTGGTCAGCTCCACCGCCACACACTGGGAAACGTCGGTGCAGAGAGAGTCGTAAGAAAGCAATATGTTGCTGGAATACGTGGTAGGCACGTCGAAGATGGCATTGTTGAGAGTGCTGTAGGTGCTGCCCACGGCGTAACCCATAACCCAACATTCTGAGACTGTCTGCGGCACGACGCCGGCAATCAGTTCCTTAGGCGTGAGCGGACACTCTTGCGTACCAAGTCCATGCCCCACGGGCGTTACGTAAGCGGAGGAAGTAGAGCCTTCAACATCAGCATCAAGAGATATCTTCTCACAAGCGAGCAAGGAGAAGAGCAGGGGAAAACAGAGAAGCCACTTAACAGACACACTGAATTTACTCATCCTCAGTAAGAATTTTGAATACTTGCCTATAAGTTCTCCTCGCTCTTCTGTTGTACATCAAGGCATCCACAGCCATGACGGCATACACCACAACGAGGAAGATTCCCCACCCTATCAAGAAATTCTGTATTCCCATCAGCACGTCATTATTCGGTTATAACGCAAAGGTAGTGAAAAAAAGCTCGCCCCAAACGAAGAGAGAAAGGCGAGAGCGTTAATTAACCTTAAAAGCAAAGAGGCGCACCTTGCGGCACGCCTCTTATTCTTAATGTGACAGAAGTCAGGTTACTTGCCAAAATAGCGCTTCAGCAGACCCTCGAAGCCCTTTCCGTGACGAGCCTCGTCCTTTGCCATCTCGTGAACTGTGTCGTGAATAGCATCCAAGTTAGCTGCCTTCGCAGCCTTGGCGATGTCCATCTTGCCAGCGCAAGCACCACACTCAGCCTCGGCACGCTTCTCCAGATTTGTCTTGGTGTCCCAAACAACCTCGCCAATCAACTCGGCGAAACGGCTGGCGTGGTCGGCCTCCTCTAAAGCGTAACGACGGAAAGCCTCGGCAATCTCGGGATAGCCCTCACGGTCTGCCTGGCGCGACATAGCCAGATACATGCCTACCTCGGTGCACTCACCTGCGAAATGAGCCTTCAGTCCTTCCATAATCTCGGCGGGGCAACCCTGTGCGACACCGATGACATGCTCAGTAACATAAACGCCACCTTCGCCCTCTTTCACCTCATTGAACTTGCTGGCAGGCGCATTACACTGCGGGCAACGCTCTGGAGCCTCAGTTCCTTCATACACGTAACCACATACAGCACAAACAAACTTCTTCTTCATACTTTACAGTTTTAATAGATTAATAATAGAGCCAAATAATGATACAAAGATACAACTAAATATTTCTTCCACAATATTTCAAGAAATAAAATTTGGGCAATAAAACAAATTTAACTACCTTTGCGCATCAATATTGCGCGATAGTAGCTCAGTTGGTAGAGCATTGGCTTCCCAAGCCAAGGGTCGCGGGTTCGAGCCCCGTCTATCGCTCCAACTTGTTTATATAGGAAAACGTTATGAACCATGGATTTGTTAGGGTGGCTGCCGCAGTGCCAGCGGTGAAGGTCGCCGACTGCAAGTACAACACTGAGCAGATTCAGTCGTTATTGCTACAGGCAAACAATCAGGGAGTGGAGATAGTCTGCTTCCCAGAATTGTCTATTACCTCGTACTGTTGCGGTGACCTGTTCGCACAACAGCTCTTGCTCGACGAGGCAGAGATGCAACTCATCAACCTGATGAACTTCTCCCGCTCCATGAACATCATAGCCATAGTGGGCATGCCCGTGCAGTATGGCGGGGCGTTGCTCAATTGCGCTGTAGTCATGCAGAAGGGGAAGCTGCTTGGCATAGTGCCAAAGACCTTCCTTCCCAACTACAAGGAATTCTCCGAGAAGCGCTGGTTCACATCAGCTTTGGACATTCCCGACGGGCAGGTTCTCATCTGCGGGCAACAGGTGACAGTCTCGGCAAACCAGCTGTTCCGCACGCCAGACTGTGTGTTTGGCATCGAGATATGCGAAGACATCTGGTCGCCAGTGCCGCCATCGAGCAAACTGGCGCTGCGCGGAGCGGATATCGTGTTCAACCTCAGTGCCGACGACGACGCAGTAGTGAAACGCCGTTATCTGAACAACCTGCTCAGCATACAGAGCGCCAGCTGCATATTAGGCTACGTGTTCAGCGGCTCCGGTTTCGGGGAAAGCTCGCAGGACGTGGTGTTCGAGGGCAAGGGAATGATATACGAGAGCGGCAACCTGCTGGCTTGCGAGCCAGAGCACACGATGGAAGAAATACTGACCATCGCCGACATGGACGTGGAGCGCCTGCGCATTGGCCGACTGACCAACACCACTTTCTCCAGCAACACCCGCCTCGTGAAGGACGAGCATTTCCATCTCGTGGATACAGCCAACGTGATGCCACCTACCTTTACCTTGTCGCGCAAGTTCGACCCGCATCCCTTTGCGCCCACGGGCGAGGAGCTAAAGAAACGCTGCGACGAGATTTTCGCCATACAGACAGAAGGACTGGCGAAACGAGTGCTGCACACCAACTGCGAGACACTGGTGGTGGGCATCTCTGGCGGAATCGACTCCACGCTCGCCTTGCTGGTTTGCGCCAAGACATTCGACAAGCTGCACAAGAGCCGTCGCGGCATAGTGGGCGTGACAATGCCTGGATTCGGCACAACCGACCGCACCTACACAAATGCCATCAGGCTGATGGAACAGTTAGGCGTGACAACTCGCGAGATAAGCATAAACAAGGCTTGCGAGCAGCACTTCAAGGACATCGGGCACGATATCCACAACCACAACGTAATCTACGAAAACTCGCAAGCGCGCGAGCGCACTCAGATACTAATGGACGCAGCCAACCAGATGAACGGTCTGGTGGTGGGCACTGGCGACCTCTCAGAACTGGCGTTGGGCTGGGCTACTTACAACGGCGACCACATGAGCATGTACGACGTGAACGCGTCCGTGCCCAAGACGCTGATAAAGCATCTGATTAAATGGGTTGCCAATGAGTTCTTCGACGAGCTCACAAAGCAAACTTTAGACGATATAGCGGAGACACCCATAAGCCCGGAACTGATACCTGCCGACGAGGAAGGCAACATAGCACAGAAGACGGAAGACCTCGTTGGTCCTTACGAGCTGCACGACTTCTTCATCTACTACACCATACGCTGGGGTTTCCGCCCGTCGAAGATTTACCTGCTGGCGCAAATCGCTTTCAAGGGAGTGTACGACGACGAGACAATAAAGAAATGGATTACCATCTTCTTCCAGCGTTTCTTCGCCCAGCAGTACAAACGCTCCTGCCTGCCCGACGGGCCGAAGGTTGGCAGCTGCTCGCTCAGCCCCCGTGGCGACTGGCACATGCCCAGCGACGCCAGCGCGCAAGCCTGGCTCGACGAGTGCGCCACTCTGTAGAAAAGCCAATCGCATAACACATAAGGGATTAGTCTTCTTTCAGGCTAATCCCTTTTTCCTTTTCATTAATTACATCCGCCACAAGCACAAGACAAGCTGTGAGCTTAACAATCTTTTGCGCAGAAAGAGAATAGCAATTGGAAATTTTCCGTACTTTTGCATTCGCTATGAGAAAAGGGTTGCTACTTGTCTTGCTTTCGGTCTCGCTGTGCTGCGCCGCCAATGACGCTGTGCGCGTGGTGTGGTCGCAGAACGGAGTGCGCATGAGACCGAAAAAGATGGAGGGCGTGACCCTGACGGCCGAGGGCGGATATGCCACCATAGAAAACAGCGACACCACAAAGGAATTGCAGTTCATATTGAGCGGAACTTGCACCGACGGAGGACTATCGTACATGGGAAGCGGGAAAGTAACGTTCTTGCTCTCAGGTCTCACATTGGAGAGCAAAGAAGGCTGCCCTATGGACATAAAATGCGGCAAACGTGTGGCAATCAAACTGAAGGAAAAATCAAGCAACGAGCTAACCGACGCGCCCGACACTTTGCACAAGGCAGTAGTTAATTGCAAAGGACATATATCTCTCTCCGGAGCAGGGGCTCTGACCATAAATGCTCGCGGAGGGCACGCAATCAGGACGAAAGAAGGCGTGCTGCTGAAACGAAGTTTAGGGAAACTGGACATAAATGCCACGGGCGACGGTTGCAAGGGTATCCGCACGAAAGGCGACTTCGTTATGCACGGAGGAGAGGTAACAATCCGCACCACGGGCAACTATCTGGCAGAAGACACGACATCGGACTTCCCCCCAATGCCGTTCGGCATGGATGACTTCGACGGGTTCGACGATTTCTACGGATACGATGACTTTGGAGGATTCAACGACCTCATTGGCTTCGATGATTTTTATGAAGACCCTGACTACTACGACGAGATGGAGGACTCCACCAACCAGCAGATGCCCCAGCCCTTCCCTGGTGGCATGATGATGCCTCCTGGCGGACCTGGCGACATGTTTGCCGAAGGAATGCCCGACAGCCTTTTCATGCAACGAATACAAGAGTTCTTTGGCATTGACAGTATGATGATGGGTCCTCCCGACGGAGGAGGGGGTGGACCTATGAGACCGAGCTACAAAGGCACCACAAAGGGCATAAAGGCAATGGGTAAAATAGTTGTCTCGGGCGGAGTGTTGGAGGTCAACGCCTCCACTCCAGGAGCCGAGGGACTTGAGGGGAAGCAAGGAGTGGAACTGAGCGGTGGAGAGGTGCGTGTGCATGCTTACGATGATGCAATAAATGCAAACGGAAAGATAATATTCTCAGGTGCGGAAGTTTATGCTGAGAGTGCGAGAAACGACGCTATAGACAGCAATGGCTGGGGCGACGGAGCTATCACCATTAGCGACGGGCACGTGGAAGTGTTCAGCGGGGCAGGACCTCCCGAGGAGGGATTCGACTGTGACCAGTGGGCAATAGTCATAGAGGGCGGCGAGGCTTTCAGCGTGGGCAGCGGCATGGGACCATGGCCCAGCATGCCAAACGAGCGGACTGCCACACAACCCTACCTGCTGTTCCAAAATCTTAGGGTAAACGCAGGAGACGAACTGTCAGTGTGGGAAAAAGATGGTGAGCAGGTAATAAGCGTGAAAAGTCCGGTGATGAACCCATTGAACCATTCCCTCGTCACAAGCCCGGCACTGAAGCGCGGAAGCACTTACGTGCTGAAGATAAACGGCATAGAAGTGCAGGAGAAACAGCTTTAAACCTTGTTATGTCGGTCAATTCGACAAAATTGTTGCCCCGTTCTGGAACACGGAATAAATTATTTTGTAACTTTGCACTCGCTGTCACGAGTTGGCGGCATATTTTAAACCTATAAAAACAAACATTTAGTTCATTTATGGCAACAAAAATCAGATTACAGCTTCAC
>JAJPYT010000119.1 GCA_021204845.1 Prevotellaceae bacterium
TTGAGATGCAGTTCATGGCAGACCTCGTGTTGGAGTGCGAGTCGTGCCACGGCAAGCGCTTCAAGAGCAGTCTCTTAGAGGTGAAGTTCCAGGGCATGGATGTGAACGACGTGCTTAACATGACTGTCAACCAGGCCATAGAATTCTTCACCAAGCACAAGCAGGCAAAGATAGTGGAGCGACTGAAGCCACTGCAGGACGTGGGCCTCGGGTATATAAAGCTGGGCCAGCCCTCCTCCACGCTCTCTGGCGGCGAGAACCAGCGTGTGAAGCTGGCGTACTACTTAGGGCTGGAGAAGCAGGAGCCCACCATATTCATCTTCGACGAACCCACCACGGGCCTGCACTTCCACGACATCAAGACCCTCCTGCATTCCTTTGACACTCTCGTTGCCCATGGTCACACATTCATCATCATCGAGCACAACCTGGACGTGGTGAAGTGCGCCGACCATGTGATAGACATGGGACCCGAAGGTGGAGAGAACGGGGGCACAATCGTTGCCACCGGCACGCCGGAACAGATAGCCCTCCGCAAGCAGAGTTACACAGGGCAGCTCCTAAGGGATAAGCTAAAGTAAGGAGGGCGTGTCAATAATGAACCTAATGGAGTTTCGCCAGTGGCCTGAGCGCCAGAGGTGCTCCACATGGTTAGCCGAGGGCCTTCACGGCCCTCGGAGTAAGCCTAACTAAGCTTCTTGCGCTTGAGCATAAAGGTCACGCCCAAGCCCAGCATAAGCAGCACGCCGACGATAAGCCCCACGTTCAGCGGCAGGCGGAAGCCCTCGTCAGCCACCAGGATATAGGACGTGCACACCACCGTCATGAACAACGCCGGCACCAGCGCCACCCAGTAGCCTTTCCCCTGTCGCGCCATCCACACGGCGGCTGTCCAGAGCATGATAGTGGCCAGTGTCTGGTTGAACCACCCGAAGTAGCGCCACAGCAGGTTGAAGTCTATGAGCATCAGCGCTCCCGCTATGATGAAGAAAGGCAGACTCAATGCCAGTCGCCAGAGTATACTGTTCTTCTTCACCCGCATAAACTCCGTGGCTATCAGCCTTGCGCTACGGAATGCCGTGTCTCCGCTGGTCACTGGAGCCGCCACCACGCCCAATACGGCAAGTATCGCCCCCACGGTACCTATCCACCCCGTGCATATCTTACCCACAACCACCGCCGGTGTACCCATCTCGGCCAATGCCTGGTAGGCAGTCTTACCCTCGCCCACACCAGGTAGGGCACTGGCGAACTTTATAGCTGCCCCGGCCCATATCAGTGCCACAACGCCCTCGGCTATCATGGCCCCATAGAAGATGCGCCTGCCCAGCCTCTCGTTCTTTATGCAGCGCGCCATCATGGGCGTCTGGGTGGAGTGGAATCCGCTTATCGCCCCGCACGCTATAGTTATGCATAGCATGGGGAAGACCGGTTGCCCGTAGGGGTGGTTGCCCGTGAGGGGCTCCACCAGCTCGGGCAGGTGCCCCGGGTGGGTATATATCCCTACCCCCACGCAGACGGCCATTATTAGCAAGGCTATGCCAAAGAGCGGATATATCTTGCCTATCAGGGCATCTATGGGCAGCAGGGTGGCCAATATAAAGTAAGCGAAGATGACAATGAGCCACATCTGGGGGCTTGTCCACGTCCACGACTCCGTCATGGAGGCGAGCAGGTCTGCCGGCGTGCGCGTGAACACGGCTCCCACCAGTATCAGCAGCACGAGCGAGCATATCCTCATTATCTGCCTCACCGTGGGGCCCAGCTCGTCGCCCACCATCTCTGGCACGGAGGCTCCCCCCTTGCGTATCGATATCATGCCGCAAAGGTAGTCATGGACAGCGCCCGCGAATATGCACCCGAACACTATCCACAGATACGCCGCGGGCCCGAACAGAATACCCATTATGGCACCGAAGATGGGCCCCGTCCCTGCTATGTTCAGGAACTGTATAAGGAACACTTTCCAGGTGGACATCGGTATGTAGTCCACACCGTCTCGCATGGTGTAACAGGGAGTCTTCCTCTCGGGGTGCACGCCAAACAGCTTACTTACCAGCGTGCCGTAAAGCAGATAGCCCACCACCAGGGCCACGAGCGAAGCCGTAAACGAAATCATATCTGCGTACTATTGTTGTGTTATGTCGCCACAAATTTACACATTAATCCTATAAACGTGTTCTCCCGACGGCAATTTATTTGTAACTTCGTGCCCGTGAAACACTCTACGCTTTTCCACACCTTGGTCTTCCTCCTTTTCGCCCTCTGCGCAAGGGGGCAGGCGTTGTGGGATACTCTCACGCCATACCCCAAGGAGGAGCTGCGCGCCGTATGGCTCACTACCCTTGGCGGTCTGGACTGGCCAAAGACCAAGACCATTAGTACCGCAAGCAGGGAGCGACAACAGCGGGAACTATGCGACCTGCTGGACCAGTTGAAAAGCAGCGGCATTAATACGATACTCTTCCAGACTCGCATACGGGGCAGCGTCATCTATCCCTCATCCATAGAGCCTTGGGACATAGCTCTCACCGGGCAGTACGGTCAGGACCCTGGCTACGACCCTCTCGCCTTTGCCATCCGTGAGGCGCACCTCCGCGGTATGGAGCTGCACGCGTGGGTGGTGAGCGTACCGGCATTCAAGACAGATATTGCCCGGAAGATGGGCCCCAAGAGCCTCTTCGCCACCCACCCTAAGTTGTTGAGGAAACACAGTGGGATGTATTACCTCGACCCTGGCGAGCCAGCCACGGCGGAATACATCGCGTCCATCTGCGCCGAGATAGCCGGTAACTACGACGTTGACGGCATACATTTAGACTACATACGCTACCCCGAGCAGGCCTCCTCCTTCCCCGACGGAAGCACCTACTCCCGCTACGGCAAGGGGCAGGCGAAGGCGGACTGGCGGCGCTCCAACGTCACGCACATAGTGGAGGTGACGCGGCAGGCTATCCGTTCCCTTAAGCCATGGCTTAAGGTAAGTTGCAGCCCCGTAGGCAAGTACCGCGACACGCGCCGCTACTCGTCCCGCGGCTGGAACGCCTACGACGCTGTCTACCAGGACGCCAAGGCATGGCTGCGCTTGGGCTACATGGATATGCTCTTCCCCATGATGTACTTTACCGGCGACCACTTCTATCCCTTCCTCCTCGACTGGGGGGAGGGCAATGGCGACCGCCTCGTGGCACCTGGCCTGGGCATCTACTTCCTTAGCCCCAAGGAGAAGGACTGGGACCTTAGCGTCATAACGCGCGAGCTTCAATGCTCCCGCTCCGTGCGGCTTGGGGGGCAGGCGTTCTTCCGCGCCTCGTTCCTCACGGACAACGTGAAGGGGTTGCGCGACTATCTCTCCCAGTCGTTCTACGCCTTCCCCGCCCTCGTGCCATCTTGCCCCTGGCTGGACAGCGAGCCGCCCACAGCCCCTGCCTCATGCAGCCGCGCTGACGTGGACTCGCAAATGACGGAGCTCACCTGGCAGTCCTCCACCGACAACCTCCCCGAGGGCGGCGTGCGCTACAACGTCTATGCCAGCCCGTCCTGGCCCGTGGATGTCTCCCGTGCCGAGAATCTCGTTGCCACCTACCTCAGTGAGCCGCATTACTCCTACAACCGCCTATTAGGTCTCAACCTCGCCATAACTGCCATAGACCGCTGCGGCAACGAGAGTGAGGCCCTTCAGGCTGGCGGCGGGTACTCCTTCGCCTCCCAGAGCGAGGGGCAGAGCCTCCACTACATGCCTCACGACGGGCAGAGCCTCTCTCTGCCCCCTATGCCCGAAGCGGAATATTACATGGTCACCGACCTCATAGGGCGCACCATCCTCACCGGCAAATGGGCAGAGCACGTTGACATCTCCTCTCTCCCCCGCGGCATCTACCGCCTGCGCACTCTGCAAAAGCGTGGCGTATCCCGCCCCGTCGGGGAGTTCAGAAAGTAAATGAAGGTATAGTATTCATTGTGTACCGTGATACACATCTCATTGTGTACCGTGATACACATCTCATTGTGTACCGTCATACACACCCCATTGTGTGCCGTAATACACATCTCATTGTGTGCCGTAATACACATCTCATTGTGTACCGTGATACACATCTCATTGTATATCGTGGACTACAACCCATACATGGCTGGAGACACCCTTGCATGGGTGTCTGCTGATACCCTTGCATGGGTATCCCTACACACCCTTGCAAGGGTATCCACGACGATGCAAGAGTAGGTGCGCATCGCCTACTATAGGTATATTATCAGTGAATAGAACGGTGTAACCCTCAGCGAAGCTAATGGAGACTAATAGTCCTCCTCGTCATCCTCGTCGTCGAAGGACGATTCCTTTATGTTGCTGAAGTTTCCCCACTGCGCCGCGCTCTTGTATGCCTGTCCAGCTCCCTCAGGCACCGAGACGAGGCACTCGTCCTGGTCCACGTCTATGAAGGTGTTGCCGTAACATACGGGGGCTTCGAGGTTCTTGCTTACTATCTTCTTGAGCTTATGGCAACCATGGAAGGCGTAGTCACCTATGTGTGTCACACCCTCGTCTATGGCTATGGAGTCCAGCTTAGAGCAGGCGTTGTAGGCGTAATTGCCTATGTACTTGATGGTGGAGGGCAGCTCCACCCTCTTCATGCCGGCGCAACTGCTGAAGGCGTAGTCACCTATCGAGGTGACGCCCTCGGGAATCTTCACGCTCCTGAGGCTCTTGCAGCCAGAGAACGCCTCCATGCCAATGTACGAGACATCCTCGGGGATGTTGACCGTGTGTAGACGGCCGCACCCACCGAAGAGGTAGTCGCCAATATAATTCACACTGCCCGAGAGGCTTATCTCCGCAAGGTGGCTGCACTCAGAAAAGGCCGCGTTGCCTATCTTGATTACGCTCGTGGGCACCTTCAGGGTCTGAAGGCTGGTGCAGCCGGTGAAGGCACATGTGCCTATCGACCTTAGGGAACTGGAGAACTTCACGGCACGCAGGCGGGAGCAATTGGCGAACGCGTAGTCGCCAATGGAGAAGACACTGTCGCCCAAGGCGACGGAGTCCAGCTTGGCGCAGCCAACGAAGGCGAATTCCCCAACGCCGATGACATGGTATGTGCTGTCGTTGTATGTCACTCTTTTGGGAACAGAGATAATCTCCGATTGGTAGTTTTCTTCGGAGAACTTAGACTGGTAAGTCACCTCCACGAGTTTCTTCTTCTCTGAGGTAATGTTGTAACAGAGTCCGCCCACTTCGAAGTCGTAGGCGTATGCTGCCATTGAACTGGACACGAACAGCATACAGAACAGGGTTTTGCAAAGCTCCTTCATAATTGTCTCTTGTTTTCCTTAGGTTGTGCAAAGTTACGGTAAATATTAACACTTGTTATGTATCTTATCTATTTTAACCTTTATTAAATGCATAACGGTGCAACCCTCAGCGAAGCTAATAGTTGGCGGCGGTCCGTTACTTTTCCCTACCGTCACACTTCCCGGCACATACCATGCACAGCTTCATGGGGTAGCCACTATCCACCCCTCCGGGTCGAAGTCCATGGGGCGCTGGAATAGTATGGCCTTGCCGTTAGCGTCCTTATCGTAGGCGTGGCAGATGAATAGCCACTTCCCGTCAATCTCGTATGCCGCGCTGTGGCCTATAC
>JAJPYT010000175.1 GCA_021204845.1 Prevotellaceae bacterium
CTTTCCGCTGGCAATTTCCCATTTTGACACACCCCCCTAACAAAGGGGAGCACCTATCGGCGCTCTTTCCACTTGTGATTTAGCTTCGCTGAGGGTTTAGCTTCGCTGAGGGTTCCACCGTTGTTATTTTGACACTCCCGATAAATATAAGCTCTGCCTCCGACCCGAAAATCATTTGTTGCTTTCCATCTCAGGATAGCTGATGCGGGTGTGGTAGATGGTCTTCAACTTCTCCCTAAACACTTTCTTCGCCCTGGAGATAGACGCGAAGGTGATGGGGCACTCGTTGAAATAGCCCTCGCTCACCTGACTGTCTATTATGCTGTTTATGAGGTTGTTGATAGTCTCTTCGGTGTATTCCTTCAGGCTACGGGAGCTGGCCTCTATGGCATCCGCCATCATTAGGATAGCCTGCTCCACAGTGCTGGGGTTGGGACCAGGGTAGGTGAAGGGTGCCTCGTCGAAAGTCTCGCCAGGGTGCTTCTTCATGTAAGAGATGTAGAAATATTTTGCTTTGCTGGTGCCGTGGTGGGTAGAGATGAAGTCGCTGACAGCGGAGGGCAGCTTGTATTTCTCGGCCAGCTCAAGCCCGTCACGCACATGGGCTATGATTATGCGGGCGCTGTGGACGAATGTGAGCTCGTTATGGGGGTTAATACCGCTCTGGTTCTCGGTAAAGAAGGCGGGGTTCTTAATCTTCCCTATGTCGTGGTATAGGGCGGCTGTGCGCACGAGCTGACTGTTTGCCCCTACCTTGTTTGCCACCTCCGCAGCAAGGTTAGCCACCTGCATGGAGTGCTGGAAGGTGCCTGGCGCCTCCTCGGCAAGGCGGCGCAGAATCTCGTTGTTGGTGTTGGAGAGTTCGATGAGGGTGACGTTGGAGGTGAAATGGAACATCTTCTCGAAAGGGAAGAGCAGCAGGTAGGAGACCAGCAGGAGAACCCCGTTGGCTACGATGAGGAAATAAGGCACGCGGTCCAGCCCCTCGGTGCTGAAGAAAGACATATTTATGAGGTCGAAGCCGAGGTAGCAAAGCAGAGAGGCAATGGTGAGGAAGATGACGGTGGAAAAGAGCTCGGAGCGCTGGGAGAGCTGCTTCATGCTATAGACAGCCACCAGACCCGCGACGCACTGGGTGATAATGAACTCAAAGGGGTAGGATACCGCTACGGCGCTCAAAAGGAGGCTGCAAAGGTGCATCATGTAAGCCGTGCGGGAATCCAAGAAGACGCAGACAAAGATGGGCACAATGCAGTAAGGAATCACAAAGGCGATGTAGGCGCTGGGGACGTGCTTTACAAGAGTATAGGTGATGAGCGGGAATATAAGGGTCATCACAGTTATGAACAACACGGTGCTGCCGCTGCTCAGATAGCCAGGGCGGAACTGGGTGAAGAAAATAAGCAGGCACACTACAATCATGGCGACATATACCACATGCCCCGCTATCTGGCAGAGTTGCTCGTCTTTTGTCTTCTTCTGCGTTTTGGAGTAGAAAGCCTCCATGGAGCGCAGCGCCAGATAGGTATCCTGATCTATTATCTGCCCGCGGTGCACTATCTCCTGCCCTGCCAATATCTCGCCCTTGTATTTGCTTACCGAGCGCTCTATGCTGGCAGCGAGCTACTCGGAGCGGGTCTGGTCGTAGGTGAGGTTCTCCACCAGATAGTTGCTTATGTTGCAGCGCCGCAGTATGCTTTGTTGCATGTGCGTGGAGTCGGCTTCCTGCATTATGCGCTCGTAGGCTGTCTTCCTCGTACAAAGGTTCTTGACAGGCTGCTCCCGCCCCTCGTTCTTTACGGAGATGGTGATTGCGTTGCTCTGCTGCTTCTTAAGTGCGTCGTAGTCCTTGGCGGACAAGATGCCAGCCTCGTACACCTCAGAGAGTTTCACTATCAGGTAGCGTTTGTACTCCTGCGGCACCGACTCGCCCAACGACGCGTCGAAGTCTTTCATGAAATTGCTTATCTGCGCCGTCTTCACTTGTGGGTTCATCTCGAAGATAGGCTTGAAGCTCTTTTTGGCGTTGCTAAGCTCGGCATTTAGCAGCGAGTCAGACTTCAGCAGGGGGAAAGTCTCTTTCGCTATAATGGGACTGTCGTACCAGGGCTTGCCAATGCTGAAGTCGTAGTGGGTGCTCGCCCCCCGCGGAATAAAAATCACCAGCAGGGCTATCGCCACCAAAACCACCACAGCCCGCCAAATGCGCATTCCTACTGTAATATCTCTTTTGCGATTGTTCTGGCTCATATCTTTCTTGTTTATCTCACAAAAGTACAAAAAACATACTGCAAAAGTGAAAACAAAATAGTAAATTTGCATGTTAAAAAACGAAACAACGTAATTTATGAGCAAAATAAGAGTTAGGTTTGCTCCAAGTCCCACTGGTCCCCTGCACATTGGAGGGGTGCGCACGGCGCTTTATAACTATCTGTTTGCCAGAAAGAATGGCGGAGACCTTGTGCTCCGTATAGAGGATACTGACTCCAGCCGTTTCGTTCCCGGGGCAGAGGAATATATAATTGAGTCGTTCCGCTGGTTAGGAATCCGCTTCGACGAGGGAGTGGGCATTGGCGGTGATTACGGACCCTATCGCCAGAGCGAGCGCCGCGGCATCTATAAGGCCTACGTGGACCAGCTGCTGCGTGAGGGGCATGCCTACATAGCCTTTGACACGCACGAGGAACTGGAAAGGAAGCGCGCCGAGGTGGAGAACTTCCAATATGGAGCCGCCACACGCATGCAGATGCGTAACTCGCTCTCCCTGCCGCCAGATACCGTGGAGCGCCTGATGGCAGAGGGGCAGGGCTATGTGGTGCGCTTCCTCGTAGAGCCAGGGGAGGATGTAGTGGTGGACGACTTGATAAGAGGGAAAGTGACCATAAACTCCACAGTGCTCGATGACAAGGTACTCTACAAGAGTGCTGACGAACTGCCCACCTACCACCTCGCAAACATAGTGGACGACCATCTCATGGGGATAAGCCACGTCATCAGGGGCGAGGAGTGGTTGCCCAGCGCTCCCTTGCATGTGCTGCTCTACCGAGCTTTCGGCTGGCAGGACACAATGCCTCGGTTCGCCCATCTCCCCTTGCTGCTTAAGCCCGTCGGTAACGGCAAACTCAGCAAGCGCGACGGAGACAAGTTAGGCTTCCCCGTATTCCCCCTCGAGTGGCACGACCCAGTGACAGGAGAGGTGAGCCACGGTTACCGAGAGCAAGGCTATCTGCCCGAGGCGGTGCTCAACTTTCTCGCCCTGCTGGGCTGGAATCCTGGTGGAGACCGTGAAATCATGAGCATGGACGAGATGATAAGCCTTTTCGACTTGGCGGGATGCAGCAAGAGCGGGGCTAAGTTTGACTATGTCAAGGCCGCCTGGTTCAACCACCAGTATCTCCTGCTCCGCCCCGATGAGGCGTGGGTGCCCGAGTTTGATGCCTTGCTTCGCTCAAAGGGTATAGCGTCCACTCCCGAAAAAGAAGCCGATGTGGTGCGCCTGATGAAGCAGAAGGTGGTGGAGTACGACGATGGTCCCTTTGGCAAGAAGAAGCGCAACATCAGCTTCGTGAGTGACCTCTGGCCGCTTACAAGGTTCTTCTTCGTCGCCCCGCGTGAGTTTGACCGCGAGGACAAGTTCATACGCAAGAACTGGACCGCCACTTCGGCAAGTGAGATGCAGAGCCTCGCGCAGGTGCTGGAGGCAGTCACCGACTTCTCTGCCGCAGGGCAGAAGGCGGTTGTCGACCCCTGGGCAGAGCAAGGCGGCTTCCGCCCGTGGAACGCCTGGCGCATCTGCTTAGTGGGAGCCGGGCAGGGTCCCGACATGTACGAGTTGGCGGCTCACTTAGGCAAGGAGGAGACGTTGCGCCGTATGCGTTATGCGATAGAAACACTTGGCTGAAGAATGCTCCTTTACACGCTCTCCATCTACCTCTACATGTTTGGCGTCATTCTCGTGTCGCCTTTCTATAAGAAGGCTCGGCTGATGGTGACGGGGCGTTTCAGCTCCTATAAGATTCTGCGCCGCAAGATAGACAAGAGCGCCCATTACGTCTGGTTCCATGCCGCCTCGCTCGGGGAGTTCGAGCAGGGTCGCCCCCTCATGGAGATGTTCCGCCGCAGCCATCCAGAGTACAAGATACTGCTCACCTTCTTCAGCCCCTCAGGTTACGAGGTGCGCAAGAATTACGAGGGTGCAGATGTCGTCTGCTATCTGCCTTTCGACACTTATGGGAACGTGATGAGTTTCTTCCGCCTCGTCCATCCCGAGATGGCTTTTTTCATAAAGTATGAGTTTTGGATGAACTACATCTTCGGCTGTTATCTCCGCCATATACCAGTTTACAGCATCAGCAGCATATTCCGCCCCGAAAAGGTCTTCTTCCGCTGGTATGGCTGGGCATACGCAAAGGTGCTCAAGTGCGTCACCCACTTTTTTGTGCAGGACGAGCAGAGCCTCCAGCTGCTTGCCACCCGGGGCATTAAGGGAAACGTCACTGTGGTGGGAGACACCCGCTTCGACCGGGTCATAGACATCTGCAAGGCTGCCGAGGCTCTCCCCCTTGTGGAGCGCTTTACTGCCAATGCCGACTTCACGCTTGTGGCAGGCAGTACCTGGCCGCCAGACGAGGAATTGATTATCAACTATTTCAACGCTCACCCTCGTATGAAGCTCATTCTCGCTCCACATGTGGTGAGCGAGAGCCATCTACACCACATCGAGAGTAAGATGGGCCGCCCCTTCCTCCGATACAGCGATGCCGCCGGGGAGCAGGTCTCCGGGGCTGATGCCCTGCTCATAAACCGCTACGGTTTGCTCAGCAGCATCTACCGCTATGCGGATGTAGCCTATGTTGGCGGAGGCTTCGGGGTAGGAATTCACAATGTGCCAGAGGCGGCTGTCTATGGGCTGCCTGTGCTAATCGGGCCCAACAACCAGGGCTTCGCCGAGGCGCAGGCATTGCTGCGCTTGGGCGGCTGCTTAGAGATTCACAACCAGCAGGAATTCGACATCCGTCTCGACACCCTCGTGAGCGACCAAGCCGCCCTTAGAGCCGCAGGTAAGGCAAGCCGCGACTACATTTTCGGCAATGCTGGGGCTTCCGCAGCCATCTTCCGCCAGCTCGGGCTTTAGCCATCTCTCCCCTGAGAGTGTGTCAAAATGGAGAACGGTGGAACCCTCAGCGAAGCTAAACGGACTTGGGCTACCTGTTCTGCCTCTCCTGAATCACCACACCAACGCACCGTGGTCACCGCACTGACGCGCGTGAATCAGTGTGGCGGCTCGCCTTAGTTCGTGCGGCGATCCGTCCTTGTTCGTGCGGAGATGATACTCCTACCGCCAGCCCAAGGGCAGAGTTCCAAAAGCGAGAGCAATGGAGCTCGCTCCGATTAGCTTCACTGATGGTTCCACCGTTGCCAAGCGCAAGGAACGACTTGAGCATGCGAAAAACTGGTTAACACTGTTCAGGGGGTGTGTCAAAATGGGGTTTGTAGAGAAGCCAAGCGGCACAAAGGAAAAAGAGCGCCAAAGGTGCTCCACATGGGTAGTCGAGGGCCTCTTCTACAGCCCCTGCGGGGCTGAACAGGGTTAGCCGAGGGTCCTTGGA
>JAJPYT010000047.1 GCA_021204845.1 Prevotellaceae bacterium
GGTGGATACAAACATGAAAACCGTCTGTGCGATAGTAAAGCTCAAGAGAAGAATAAAAGCGCACAGAGCCAATGTCTCGGAAGACTTCCAGGTATTGCAGAACATAGTGTTGAACAAGAAGCGGGAAGAGCTGCTCATGAATTGGATAAGAGAGAAGCAAAAGTCCACTTATGTAAGAATTAACGAGAATTGGAGCGATTGTGAGTTTGAATATCCAGGGTGGATTAAATGACAGCACGAAACGTAAGAAAGGTATTCTCTTTGGCTCTCATGGCCATGGCAGCCTCGTCGATGGCGCTGGGACCCGTAAGAAACGAGGAGCGGGAACCTTCCGACTCGAGAGTGCATTTGCTCCATGCCGACCGTCTCTACTACAACGAGCATAAGCATCGCACGGCTCAATTCCTTGTGGGAGACGTGCGTTTTGAGCACGAGGGCACGCTCATGTTTTGCGATAGCGCCCTGTTTTACCAGGAGACGAACTCTTTCGACGCATACGGAAACGTGAAAATGTTGCAAGGCGACACTTTGACGCTGACGGGTGATATAATGTATTACGACGGCATCGACCAGATGGCGCGTGTAAGACTGAATGCCGTGCTCATTCACGGAGATGTCACAATCTACTCAGACTCAATGGACTACGACCGCCTTTTCTCGCTTGGATACTACTTCAACGGCGGCAAACTTATCACCCAAAACAGCCAGCTCACGAGCGACTGGGGAGAATATAGCCCAGAGACACGCGAGGCAGTTTTTAATTACAATGTGGAGTTGCTCTCACCCCGTCCGCCAGAGGAGACAAAGACTACAGTGATTAGTGACACGCTCCACTTCAACACCGTCACGAACTGGGCTCATGCGCTGGGTCCCAGCAATATAGACCACGGCGATAATCACGTGTACACAGAAGACGGTTATTATAACACGGAGACGGACGATTCGTATATGTTGAACCGCTCTATCCTGCAAAACGGTTACAAAAACCTAATAGGTGACAGCATTTGCTGGAGTGGGGAGAAGGAGATAGGCAGGGCTTACGGTCACGCCATCTACACCGACACGCTTAACCGCAACAAGTTCCTGGGCAATTATATTTTATACGACGACAAAAATGGTTACTCCGAGGCGGCTGACAGCGCCATTATGATGGACTATTCCGAGGTAGATACGTTCTATGCCCATGCCGACTCGTTTTTCCTCTATACATATAATATAGACACCGACAGCATGTACCGACTCTTGCACGCTTATCACAAAGTGCGCGCTTTCAGGGTCGATGTGCAGGCGGTTTGCGATTCCTTAGTCTATGACAGCCGCGACTCCTGCACCACCATGTACAAGGACCCTATCCTCTGGCAGGAAGGGCAGCAGTTGCTGGGCGAGGAGATAAAGGCTTGGCGTAATGATTCCACAATAGACAGCATCTACGTGATAAACCAGGCTCTCTCTGTAGAGCGCTTGGATTCAGTGCATTACAACCAGGTAGCGAGCAAGGAGATGTATTCTTATTTTGAGGATGGCGACCCGTACATGATGATAGCGGAGCGGAACGTATATGTGAATTACTATCCCTTTGACGACGATTCGCTAATGATAGGAATGAACCACACTGAGAGCACCGAGATGAAGATGTGGCTGGTGGAGCGCAAGGTGCAGAAAATATGGATGCCCGCGGCTACTGGCACCTTATATCCCCTTTTCCTCATTCCGCCCAAGAGCCTCTATCTCGAGAATTTCGCCTGGTTCGACTACGTGCGCCCAGTCGACAAGGACGATATCTTCAACTGGCGGCCCAAGAAGGCAGGCACGGAGCTGAAAGAGAGCGTGGTGCACGCGCCACCGAAGCAACGCTTGACTGACGTGAAAAGCCAGAATAATATAGAAGACGTGGCAGAAGTAACTGAAATCGATACGACTGCCGAAGTAATTGATTCTGTGGATGTTGAAACGATAGAAGCCGTAGAGGCTCCAGAAGCCGCAGAAGCGCCAGCTGAAGCGAAAACTACCGAAGGAGTGGAAGAAGCAGGGAAGGCTGAAGAGCCTGAAAACGCGGAAGAACCTGAGAAACAAGAAGAAGTAGAATCTGAGAAGCAAGAAGAAGTAGAACCTGAAAAACAAGAAGAAGATGGGAATGTTCAAGACACGGGAACCGAGGAAGTTCAATAGGATAAGCATTTACACCAGCGAGCGTCAGGACAAGCTTGACAAGCTGGTGCGCGATGTGAAACGTGAAATGGGCGAGTTGCCGAAGGATGATATCGACCCCGACACTTTCAAGGGAAAGTTCGCCCAGTATACCCCAAGGGCTCATAAGGCGAGCCAGAGCAGATTCAAGCTCACCCTGCCCCTTGCCGCCATAGTGGTGATTCTCCTGCTTGTGGCTTGGCGTTACATAATGACGGGCAAACTGTTTTAAGAGTAGCGAAAGGAAAAATGGCAGATATCATACACCTATTGCCCGACTCTGTGGCAAACCAGATAGCGGCTGGCGAGGTCATTCAGCGTCCCTCATCTGTAATAAAGGAATTGGTGGAGAATGCTGTCGACGCGGGGGCTAAGCGCATAGACGTGATTGTGCAAGACGCGGGGCGCACGAGCATACAGGTGATTGACGACGGGAAGGGGATGAGCGAGACGGATGCCCGTCTGGCTTTTGAACGCCATGCCACCAGCAAGATTAATGATGCCGCCGATTTGTTCGCCCTCTCCACCATGGGCTTCCGCGGTGAGGCTCTGCCCAGCATAGCCGCCGTCTCGCAGGTCACATTGCGCACCTGCACGCACGAGTCGCAGTTAGGCACCTGCATTTCCATAGAGGGCGGGCGTGTCATTTCCCAGGAGCCTGACGGATGTCTCCCTGGCAGCAATTTCCTGGTGCAGAACCTTTTCTTCAACGTTCCCGCCCGTCGCAGATTCCTTAAGACCAACCAGACAGAGTTGTCGAACATAATGCAGGAGTTCGAGCGTGTGGCGCTTGTCAATCCAGGCATTCAGTTCTCTTTCGCCCACAATGGTGCCGTCCAGGCCAGTTATCCCCCGTCCTCGCCACTACAGCGCATAGCCTCCGTCTTCGGGCATAAGTTTGCCGACAGCCTGCTTAGTGTGGACGTAGACACGTCCCTGTGCAAGATTTCGGGCTTCGTCGGTCGCCCCGATTCAGCGCGAAAGAAGGGGGCTCACCAGTTTTTCTTTGTCAACGGCCGTTACATGCGCCACCCATATTTCCAGAAGGCGGTGCAGAATGCTTTTCAGGGTCTCATTCCTGCCACAGACCAAGTGCCTTTCTTTCTCTACATACACACCGACCCTGCCGCCATCGATGTGAACATCCACCCCACAAAGACAGAGATAAAGTTCGAGAACGAGCAGGCCGTATGGCAGATTATCACAGCCGCGGTGCGTGAGTCGCTGGGACGCTTCAACGCTGTTCCCGTAATTGATTTCGACACTGAGGGCCGCCCCGAGGATATTCCTGTTTACACCGAGGGCACGCAGTCTCCTCATATGGCACCGCGGTCTTATGCCGACTCATCATACAATCCCTTCCGTGAGCAGTCTGAGAAGTCGAATCCTCTTGGCACATCATGGCAGCAGCTCTATCCCGATGCTTCTCTTTCCAAAGCTACAGCGCACCATCCTGCCGGGGAGTCGCAAGATTCATTCGGGCAAGAAGGGTATGCCGGGAGCGAGCGGGAGCTGGAGCGCAGCACACGCCACTACCAGTATCGGGGGCAATACATTCTCACGGAGACCGTCTCCGGGCTGCTGATTGTCGACCAGCACAGGGCTCACATGCGCATACTCTACGACCGTTACCGCCAGCAGTTTTCTTCTGGAAATGGTCTTACCCAGCGTTTGCTTTTCCCCGAGATGGTAAGCTTCCCCGCTTCCGACGCCCTTCTTCTGCTCGAGATACAAGACGAGCTCTCCGCCGTAGGCTTCGACCTCTCTCCCCTTGGCGGCGGCAACTTTTCCGTGTTGGGTCTGCCCTCGGGCATAGGCTCTGTCTCGCCCCAGCACCTGCTCGACGAGTTGCTGGCTAACCTTCGCGAGGGCGGGCAGAGTGTCGACAGCGAGTTGCGCCATCGCTTGGCGTTAATCATGGCTCGTGGTGCCGCCATACCGGCGGGGCAGGAGCTCTCGCAGACAGAGATGGAAACTCTCGTCTCCGAACTGCTTTCCTCCACCAATGTCACCCGCACTCCTGACGGACTTCCAGTCACTGCCATTCTGGAGCACCGAAGCCTGGAAAATATGTTTAAATAAAAGCATATTAAGGCGATAGCTTTCACTTTTTTCGTTTTTTCCTGCTAAAAACTGTTCAACTAACACTTTCTTTTTGTACCTTTGCGGCATGAGAAAGAGCCTGGGGAGGCTCAAAGCAAAGGAACAGAATGAAAAATATTTTATTGTTTTAATCTAAAAATAGTGAATTTATGAAGAAATTATTTATCCTATTGGCATTCTGTGGCTTGTCAGCCACTCTCATGGCGCAGACGGAGGAAAGCTATCCTACCTTGAAGCGCGGCTACGTCTCAAACGGTTTCTGGGACAACTGGTTCATCGATTTGGGCGTTACACACATGTCTTTCTATTCCGACCAGGAGCATGGTCTTGGTTTGAAGAAGGACCCCTTCTGGACAGGTCGCCGTTCTTGGGGCGGTGAGCTCAGCATTGGCAAGTGGGCCACTCCAGCCCTCGGCGTGCGCTTGAAGACACAGGCGGCATGGGGCACTCAGGTAAACAGCGCCACTGGTCCAGAGAATCCTACATTCAAGCAGTTTAGCATGAGCCTCCAGCCAGTGCTGAACCTCACAAATCTCTTCGGTGGTTACAAGCAGCGCTGGTGGGAGATTAGCCTCTACACCGGTGTGGGCTTCATGCGCAATTGCTCTTACGACAAGTATGCCACCATCGTGGATTTCGGTATGCTCAACTCGTGGAACATAACAAAGCGTTTCCACATTAATCTTGACGTTTACACACGCGCTGGCCAGAAGGGTATCGACGGTGTTATCTCCGACGTTACCTACAAGTCCATCAAGAACCGCGACCTACAGTTTGGCGTAAGCGCAGGCTTCGGCTTCAACCTTGGCAAGGTAGGCTGGGACAAGGCTCCCGACATGGATGCCATCTTGGCAAACCACAAGAGCCAGATAGACGCGCTCAACGGCACTATTGCTAATCTTGAGGCTGAGAATGCCGACCTCAAGAACAAGCTGGCCCAGAAGCCGAAGGAAGTCACCAAGACCGTTACCGAGTTCGCAAGCACCAGCGCTTCCGTCTTCTTCGAGATTAACAAGAGCGAGATTGCCTCAAAGAAGGATTTGGTTAACGTAAAGGAACTTGCCGAGTATGCCAAGGCCAACGGCAAGACAATCGTTGTCACTGGCTATGCTGACAGTGCGACTGGTTCTCCCGAATACAACCAGGCTCTCTCTGAGCGCCGTGCCCAGACGGTTGCCGACGAGCTCATCAACATGGGTGTAAGCTCCGACAAGATTGAGCAGAGCGGCCAGGGCGGTGTTGCTGACCTCCAGCCCGACTCGTATAACCGCAGTGTCATTGTAACTCTGAAGTTAGCGCAATACATTTCTC
>JAJPYT010000143.1 GCA_021204845.1 Prevotellaceae bacterium
GGATAGTTCTTGAGGTCTATCTGCGCGAGAGCCTCCTCGGCGCTGCCCTTTAGCTTAAGCTCGAAGAGATAGATAACCCCGCCAGCCTGTAGCACCATGTCTATCCTGCCCGTGGCGGTGCGCACCTCTATGTCCACGTCGTAGAAGCCCAAGAGGGAGAAGATGACGTAAAGCAGCGACTGGTAGTGCCCCTCGTAGTTCGTGTTCTCGGTGTAAGGCACTGTGGAGAGGAAGGTTTGCAGCAGCTGGAGAGCGTCGTCTATCTTGCCGTATTTGATGTTTTTATACAGTTTCGAGACAATGCTTTCGCTTCCCTCTTCCATGTCCGACACATAGTCTTCAAGCAGGCTTTCCATCAGCCCCACGCGCACCTCCTTGTTGGGGATGTCAAGAAGATACTCTCTTGTGTCCTCGTCGTAACCCTTTATGGTGAGATAGCCGCTCTGGTAAAGCAGAGGTATCATTTTTTTCATCTTCTCGGCAGGGGCATCGAACGCTGACTGAGAGGCGAACTGCCCTCCTATTTGCTCAGGTGCGACGTTGAACTTGCGCAGCATCTCTATTAGATATGTAGGCGTGCCGCTGCCAAACCAGTAGTAGCTTATCTTACTGGCGGAAAGGGCGTTCAGCAGGCTGAAAGGATTGTATATGTCAGGCGAGGGCCAGGTGAAGTGATACCCGTCGTAAGTGGACTTCAACTTCTCTACTGCCCCGTCGTAACTTAATTTTCTCTTCTCCGCCAAACGCTCAATGCCGGGCTTCATCCGCGTGAGCATCTCCTCCTCCGTGATGCCGCAGATGGTGGCATACTCCTCATTCATAGAGATATTCTTAATGTTGTTAAGCTCGCTGAATATGCTTAGCTGGGAGAACTTCGTTATTCCCGTAAGGAAGACAAAGCGCAGATAAGGGTCAAGATCCTTAAGCGGACTATAGAAGTTACGTATTACCTGCCGCAGCAGGGGGAGGTTCACATCCTCATGCACCACGTCCAGCAGTGGAGCGTCGTACTCGTCTATCAGCACCACCACTTGCTTGCCTGTCCGCTCATAAAGGCTCATCACGATATTTGTGAGGCGGAGGTTGGCATCTCCCTGCGTGACAGGCAACTTGAAGCGCTGCTCCTGCATAGTGAGTTGAAAGCCCAAGTATCTCTCCAACGCGTCTTTCTCCATGTGCTTGCCCGAACTCATGCTGAAGTGCAACACCGGATATTCCGTCCACTCTGTCTCCAAACGCTCCATCGCCAGCCCCTTGAACAACTCCCTCTGCCCCTCAAAGTACGCCTTCAAGGTGGAGACAAGCAAAGACTTGCCGAAGCGGCGCGGACGGGAGAGGAAGATGTATTTGGAATCGGAGTGGGTAAGTTGGTAAATAAGGTCAGTCTTGTCAACGTAAAGATAGCCCTTGTTTATCAATTCCGAGAATGTCTGCAACCCTATTGGGTAACGCTGGCGTGGCAGAAGTTCCATATTATATCGAGTGTTTCGTTTGGCTTCAGAACATGCGTATACCCATGAGGCGGCGCATCTCGTCGAGGCTCTCGCGCACTATGGCGCGCACCCGCTCAGCTCCCTCGCGGCGCACCTTGTTGAGATAGTCGGTGTCGGCATAGAGCTGCTCGTAGCGCTCACGCATGGGGGAGATTACCTTTATTATGCCCTGGGCTATCTCCTTCTTCAGGTCGCCGTAGCGGATGGAGCAGTCGTTCCATGCGGCGAGATACTGGTCGGCTACGCTCTTCTCAGCCACGAGGCGCAGGAGGACAAAGAGGTTCTGTATAGGCTCGCTCATGGGGGAGTCGGGCTCGGTGGGTGTCATGTCGGTGACTGCCTTGCGCACCTTGCGCTCCACGGTGCGGTCGTCGTCGTTGAGAAAAATGCAATTGCCCTCGCTCTTGCCCATCTTGCCCGAGCCGTCGAGACCAGGCACCTTCACGGGTTCGCCCTTCGCCTCGTAAGGATAGGGCGGCACCAGGAAGTCGCAACCATAGAAGTGGTTGAAGCGGTTGGCGAAGTTGCGCGCCATCTCGAGGTGTTGCAGCTGGTCCTTGCCCACCGGCACGTAGTGAGCCTTGTGCTGGAGAATGTCGGCAGCCATGAGCACGGGATAGGTGAGCAGGCCGGCGTTCACGTTGTTGGGCTGCTTGCGCGCCTTGTCCTTGAACGCCACGGTCTTTTCCAGCTCGCCGAGATAGGCGTGCATGTTAAGCAAAGTGTAGAACTCGCACGTCTCAGGCACATCGCTCTGCACGTAGAGCATGCAGCGATTGGGGTCGAGCCCTGCCGCCAGATACTCGGCGAGGATGGAGCGCACGTTGTCGTTGAGCAGCGAGGCGTCGGGCTGTGTGGTAAGCGAGTGGTAGTCGGCTATGAAGTAACGGCAGTCGTACTCCTGCTGCATCTCCACAAAGTTACGCAAAGCCCCATAATAATTGCCCAAATGCAAGTGTCCCGTGGCGCGTATTCCGCTCAGCACTATCTTCTTTTCCATACTTGTTTATCTAAGTTTATTCGTTTCCTGCTGCAAAGATACGCTTTTATTGCCAGATAAAGGGATTTCCCTTTCCAATATTTTCGGTCACTCGGCAGTGGTGCCATCCCAGCGCTGGTAGTGTATCTTCTCGGGCATCCACTTATCTTTCGGCTCGGGCTGCTCGGCGGGGTAGCCGATAGCTACGATGTTGAGAGGCAGAATCCCCTCGGGCATGTCAAGCATTTGCTGCATAGCTTGCACACGCTCCTGGAGAGGATAGACACCGCACCACACGGCACCCAAGCCCATGGCGTGCGCCGCAAGCAGCAGATTCTCAGTGGCTGCGGAGGCATCCTGCACCCAATATTCCCGTCCCTCGTCAGGGAGAGTGTCGCTCATGTCGCCACACACCACTATGGCAAGGGGCGCGCCAGAGAGCATGCGGGCAGTGGGAAGGAAGGTGGGGATGCTGTCGAGAATGCCCCTTTCGGTGATTACCACAAACCTCCATGGCTGGCGGTTGGCGGCAGTGGGCGCTGCCATGGCGGCACGCAGCAGGGTCTCCACTTTCTCCTCTTCGACGGGAGTCTCCTCGTAAGCCCTGATGCTGGTGCGGGTGGCAATGGCGGTAAGGGCGTCCATTCCCTCAGCGGGCTGGCTTGACTGGCACTCTGCCTTGCCGCCCGGGCAGAAGAGAATCTTCGCCAGCAGAAGCACTATTACTATGCACAGCAGAATGATGATAATGTTTTTTGCTTTCATCCTTTATTTGTTTTTAAGATTGAGTTTTCCTTCCTTCTCCGCCTCGGCGGCACGCATTAGAGCCTCCATGTAGTAATAGTCGGCGTAAATGATGCTGTAGTCCACCTCGGCACCGCCTGGGAGACTGCCCACGCTGTGGCAAAGGCAAGCCACACTGCCCTGCGGACTAAGATACTTGGGCGTGCTGAGGCACTGGAGCATGCGCATGGCCTCCTGGCGGTAGAGGTCAGCCGCCACGTCACCCACGTAATCGCTAAGCTCCAACAGAGCGCTTGCCACAATAGCCGCCGCACTGGCATCACGGGGAGCCTCGCCAGGACCTCGTGGGTCGTCCATATCCCAAAGTGGCACGGCATCGTCGCTCGTCTGCGCAAGGCGGTGGAGATAGATATCGGTAACCTTGCGGGCAAAGTTCAGGAACACGGGCTTGCCAGTCCAGCGATAAGCCATGGTGTAGCCGTAGATAGCCCAAGCCTGCCCGCGAGCCCACATGGATGTGTCTGCCAACCCTTGGTGGGTGACGCGTGCCATGAGATGGCCGTCTATAGTGTCATATACACTCACGTGAGCCACAGTGCCGTCTTCCTGAAAGGCATTTTGCATGGTGGTGCGGGCGTGGGTGACGGCAAGGTCGCGCAACAGGCGGTTACCTCCATTGGCTGCCGCCCAGAACATGATGTCCAGATTCATCATATTGTCTATAATCGTGTTGTGGGGCCACTGCTTAGCCGCCCTCATATTGGGCCAACTGAGAATGGTGCCCACTATGGGGTTGAAGAGCGTGGCGAGCGTGTCGGCGGCGGCGCAGACCACACTATTGTAGTCCACCGCGTCGGGGGCAAGACCGAGGGAGAGCGCCTTGCCGAAGGAACAGCCGATGATGAAGCCTATATCGTGGTCTAAAATGGGCTGATAGGCTATGTGGCGCAACGACTCGGTGTAGCCCTCAGCCGCCGTCTTAACCTCCTGTGAACCAGTAAGGCTGTATGTCATCCACAATATACCTGGCCAGAAGCCCGAACACCACTCGGGCGCTCCCGCAGGGTAGCAATGCCAGCCGCCTTGGTTGTCACCTCCAGGGATGTTACGCGGCTCGACGGAGAAGTCGTAAGTCCCGTCCGCCAGGCGCAGCGAGTCAAGTGCCTTATTAACCTGCTGGCAGCAGTATTCGAGTTGTTTGGATGGCGAGAACCCGCCCTTAGCCTGTGCCTCCGAGGGGCAAAGCAGAAGTGCCGCCACAAGGGAGGCAACACCGGCAAGGCAACTTTTTTGTTTGCGGTTCATTGCGGTACGAGGTGTTTAATGTATAATTGCAATTGCTATTATAATAAACGTAACAATATGCTAAGATATTGCCTTGCGGCGCTTTTCTTTTCCCTGCCTTCGCTGTGAGAGGGCAAGGGCTTTCCGAGGTTTGGGTGTCAGACCACTGCACCGCAGTCACCGCACTGACGCAGCTGAATCAGTGCAGTGACGAGGCTTAGTTCGTGCAGTAACCAACCTTAGTTCGTGCGGAGATGATTGAGGGCGTGTCAAATATCCGAGACAAGCATGAGTCGCATGGTAACTTACAGTAAACTCTTAGAGAAGTAGGCTTACTCCCAGAACTTGCCGATAGTCTTGAAGAAGATGTAGAGGTCGAGACCGAACGACCAATGGCGGATGTACCATACGTCCATGCGGACGCGGTGGGCCATGTCTATATCCTGCGGTGTGGCTCCACGAAAGCCTGTGATTTGGGCAAGACCTGTGACACCAGGCTTAACGACGAGGCGACGCTCATAACCGGGGATACGCTGCGTGTAATAATCGGTGTGATACACCATGTGGGGGCGTGGACCAATGACAGACATGGTGCCAACCAAGACATGCAGGAACTGCGGCAACTCGTCGATGGATGCCCAGCGCAGGAAACGCCCTACCTTGGTGATTCGCCTGTCCTCGGCTGTGGACTGCTCAACGTCGGCACTGGAGTTTACCACCATGGTCCGAAACTTCAGACAGGTGAAGGGCTTGCCGTCCTTGCCCGTGCGCCTCTGGCGGAAAAAAATGGGACCTGGCGAGTCGAGCTTGATGGCTATGCCGACAATAATGCAGATGATGGGGAAAAACGTACAGACAAAAAGCACCGACACAACGATATCGAAACATCGTTTGAGGAACCTTGCCGCTACGCTACTTTGTAAAATACTTTCTTCGTTCACTTTTACCTAACCGACTGGATTGTTTACCCGGCAAAGGACTTACGAGCTCGTAGTAATGATGCTTCTCCCTTTTAGGTTGCTTGCCAATGCGGAATGCGTTCAGTCACTACACGAGCCCCTCACGTCCGTCTTAATAAGTG
>JAJPYT010000168.1 GCA_021204845.1 Prevotellaceae bacterium
ATATAACTATAAATGAACACATTGGCACCTGCACTTTGACCATAGAAGAATAAAAATCTTTGGAAACTAACTTCTTATATAAAAATAAAGAACTATGAAGAAACTATTACTTTTATCCGTTGTGGCACTCGCCATGCAAGTACCTTGCTATGCTTATGACGCCTACATCGGTGGCATATACTACAACCTGAACTCCACGGACAAAACGGCTACTGTCACTGACTTTCTGTATAACAGTTCTTACAATGGCATCGCATATAGCGGCAGAGTTGTAATTCCCCAGACAGTAGAATACAATAATACAACATACTCCGTGACGAGCATCTCTGACTATGCATTCTATAATTGCGTCTACCTTACGGCGGTGACAATTCCCGAATCTGTGACAAGCATAGGATACTATGCATTCGAGGCGTGTACCAGTCTTACTGAAGTGACAATCCCTAACTCCGTGACAAGCATAGGAGAATGGGCTTTCTTTTATTGCACCAGCCTTACCACAGCGACGATTGGCAACTCAGTGACAAGTATAGGATATTGGGCATTTTGTTTTTGCACCAGCCTTACTTCTGTGACGATTGGTGATTCCGTAACGAGCATAGGAGCCGGTGCATTTTTATACTGCTCAAGCCTTGTGGAGGTGAAGATGGGCAATTCCGTAACGAGCATAGAAGCCGGTGCATTTGGGGATTGCAGCAGTCTTACCGAGCTTACAATACCCAAATCCGTATCGAGCATAGAAAGCAATGCATTCATGAGTTGCACTTCCTTAACTGCAATATATGTGGATGAAGAGAATGAACAGTATTGTTCAATGGATGGCGTTCTGTACACAAAAGACATGAATGAACTCATCCGAGTCCCAGCTGGCAATGCTACACTCGTAACTTTTAATATCCCAGAGGGAGTGATAAGCATAGGAAGTGATGCATTCGAGGATTGCACCAGCCTTACGCAGGTGACAATACCTAACTCTGTGACAAGCATAGAACAGGATGCGTTTTACGGTTGCACCAGTCTTACGCAAATATATTCAGCCAATGCCACACCACCGAGTGTTGAATCATCTAATGCTTTCTCGGAGGTCGACAAAGAAACTTGCACTCTATATGTACCCGTAGGGTGCGTGGATGCATACTCGCAAGCAGAGTATTGGAGCGCTTTCCTTAATATACTTGAGTATGACGTAACTGGCGTGCAGGGCATAAGCAATTCGGAGAAAACGGAGGTAACCTCTGTCTACACTTTGGACGGCAAGCAGGTAAGCTCTCCGCAAAAGGGGATAAACGTAATCCGCTACAGCGACGGGACGGTAAAGAAAGTGCTTGTTAAGTGAGCAGAGATATTGCCCCAAAGGCACAAATACGAATGCATGGTCATACGTAGACAGAACAGTGACTAATGTTGTTTTCTCTGCCCCTGTCCTCAATGGATGGGGGCGGTTTTCTTCACAATTGCTGGCAGACCTATGCGGCAGGAGATGGGCAATGTTATGACTCGATGATTTTTTTGATGATAAAGGGTTACTTTTGCCAAAACAGAGACATAAAGGCGTAAAGGAGGAATCCTAAAACTATTATTGACGACTTGGATGAATAACCTATTAATAAAAAACGATATGCGCACCAAAACTATTCTTCTCATTGATCTGACGATTGTCACCGTATGGACAATCTTTTGCTATTGGGTACGGAGTACCTATTTCTTAGGCAGCTTCATTATTATATTGCTTCTTGTGCTGTTGCGGCTGTGGATGTCGTTTTCCCTGTACAGAAGAGAAAAAAGAGGCTTGTGGCTCGTGGGGGCGATGGTAGTGATTGTAGCATTGGGATTTTATGGCGATCCTGACATTATGCGGGATGTGCTCTTCCTGCCATTTGCCAAATGCTGGGACGTGGCTGTTGCCACTATAACTGAGCAGAACAATCGCGATGTGGGGCTGTATCATTATCTGGCGGAGCGCTATGGCGTAGATTATGTGAAAACGCCCGTGACGTGGCAGTATGTCGTGCCTGCCTTGTTGACACTGTGGTTAGTGCTGGCGCCCGTGGTGTGGTGTGTAGTGCTGCTTTGCGGAAGGAAACTGGCAGCGCGCAAGTGGAGCTGGCAGCCTTCGGCGGCGCTAAAAGATTATTTAGCGTGTGTCGCCTTGACTGTGATAACCCTTGTTTGCGGGCTGTTTGGATATCCTAAGTTCTCGGTAGTAGCGACACTGGTACTTCCGATACTTTTCGCGTGCTATTTCTTCTGTCCGTGGAAAGAGAACAAGTGGTCTCTCGTCGTTGGAGCGTGCTTTGTGGCGGGCTTCGGAAGCTTGGTCATATTCCTGTCAACGTACTGCGCGGGCTTTGCCAGATGGCTGTGCCTATTGGGCGGCTTGTGCCTGGTGGCGGTGGCAAGTGTGGCGTGCGCACGTGTCACGGGGCGGCGTAAGGAAGCCGTAGGGGCGGCTGTCGCGTGTGGTGTGCTTTTCCCTGTGCTCTCTTTAGGCTTTAACCCCTTTGCCGTGACGGGCAGCAAGGTCTGTGCCGCCTTTGACGCGTATGACTATTCGTACCGTGGCTTGTACTTAGTGGAGAAAGACAGTGGAAAAACTGGACTGCGTGACAGGTATGGACTGATATTGGAGCCAAAGTATGAGCAAATCGCTATTATGGATGCCAGCAAGCCCTACGTACGCCTGCTACAGGACGGGAAATGGGGCATCTATGACCTCGAGCGGCATGAGATGGTGGTGGAGCCAGTGTATGAAAGCATAACCCGTTATCCAGACATCACATCCGAGGAATTGAGGAAAAAGCGATTAACTTCGGTGTGGGTGTTGCATAAGAGAAGTGAAAATGGTGACATGGAGTGGGATGAGTATTTCAAGGTGGGGGATTATTACATTCGTTCTGACCGTGATTGTGGCTACATCTCGAACAGCCCCGTCTGTCATCTGCTGGACCGTGAGTTGGCACTGGACTACAGCGAGGAGATGCCCCACGCCGCAGAAATGGACGAATTGCTGGACAATATGATGCGGACGCTGGGGGAGAAGAGTGAGAGAACCACTTATGCCGACTTTTATTGGGTATGGGCCGCCTTGCTAACTGCTGAGATTGATGAATTATATGGGAGGGAAGGTATGTTCCACAGCAATGACACGACGAGATACGATATGGCAATGGATGCCATAGAAGAATACGTCTCTCCCAGTGCAGGTGGCACACAGATGGAGATGAATGACCATGCCTATGTGCACGCGGTCGTTGAGCTGTACCGCACATTAAAAGCCAACCTCGACCTTGCGGCAATGTTCCCTGAAGCGGATGTGCGCCGTGAGTGGACTCTCTTTGACGAGTATGCGAAGGCGATGGAGGATTTCCAAGCACAGGTGGACGAAGCAGAGAAGGGGTTCTGCTCCGACAAACCGCGGGAGGACTACGAGGAAGCGGCATTGCGTTTCCACGCGCGCAAGCAATCTCTGAGAGACATTATGGCAGCGGCAGGTGGAAAGACCATTGCCTTGCTGGCAGAGCCTGTTTCTGACGAGACTCTGCGCTCCCGTTTCCATGAAATGATGCCAGGTGTGATGCGTCCCGTGGACCATGAAGGTGAATACCTCACAGATACCATAGGCCAGTATGTCTTCCGCTGGATAGCTTTCCGTGACACGCTTGCCTCGCAATTGCCGCAAGATGTGGCACGCTCGTATCGTAACCAGACGCAGAACATCCGTAGTCTTCTCATGTCTGCCTCCGTAGACGATTGAGCTCCACGGAACTCCAACATTGCGGTTAGCCCCTTAGACTCTGATGAGATTTATCAGCGCTCGAGGGAAGCTAACTGTTATGCTTTTCTCGTATACGGATGAAGTGACTAATGTTTTCACTGCCCCTGTCCGCAATGGACTGGGCGGCTTCCGTTAGTTGGGGAAGAGTGCTTCCTTCACTGTAACGGTGGGTCTTAGTTATAGTCGTGCCTGCCTTGGAGCGCAATTATAAAAGTTAAAAATAATTAAATATTGCCTTGCGCTGCCTTGCCTGAAAGAAAAAGTGGACACGAAAAGATAGAAGTTAAGGAGATTTTAGTTACCTTTGCACTTCGATTGGCGCAATATGCCATGAGAACAGTATATTAAAGAGGAAATAAAAACATAAATATAACAATAAAAAACAAAAACAGAAATGCCTACAATTCAACAATTGGTCAGAAAAGGCCGAAAGAAGTTGGTAGACAAGAGCAAGAGTCCGGCGCTGGACAGTTGCCCTCAGCGCCGCGGTGTGTGCGTGCGTGTCTATACTACAACTCCCAAGAAGCCTAATTCGGCGATGCGCAAAGTGGCCCGCGTGCGCCTGACAAACAGTAAGGAAGTAAACAGTTACATCCCTGGTGAGGGTCACAATCTGCAGGAACACAGCATAGTGCTGGTGCGTGGTGGTAGGGTAAAAGACCTGCCTGGCGTACGCTATCACATTGTGCGCGGAACGCTTGACACAGCCGGCGTGGCAGGTCGCTTGCAACGCCGCAGCAAGTATGGCGCAAAGCGCCCGAAAGCGACAAAGAAGTAGTAAGACAGAAGAATTGAAAGTTTAACAAAACAGTTTTGGTTGTGACATTTGTAGGCTCAGAGTAAACGGTCCGGCGGGACAGTTGAAGGACAACGACAATGCAGCCCCAAAACACAAAACAAAAAGAGAAAAGAGATGCGTAAAGGAAAACCTAAGAAGCGCGTGATACTTCCCGACCCAGTGTATGGTGACGTGAAGGTATCGAAGTTCGTGAACCATCTGATGTATGACGGCAAGAAGACTATTGCCTATTCCATCTTCTACAACGCACTGGAGATAGTGAAGACAAAGATGGCTAACGAGGAGAAAGATGTTCTGACCATCTGGAAAGAGGCTCTGGACAAGATAACCCCGCAGGTGGAGGTGAAGAGCCGTCGTATTGGCGGCGCGACATTCCAGGTGCCTACGGAGATACGCCCTGACCGTAAGGAGTCTATCTCGATGAAGAACATGATCAACTTCGCACGCAAGCGCGGCGGCAAGACCATGGCTGACAAACTGTCGGCAGAGATTATGGATGCATATAACGAACAGGGTGGGGCGTACAAGCGCAAGGAAGATATGCACCGCATGGCCGAGGCTAACCGTGCATTCGCTCACTTCCGTTTCTGAAAACGTGCATTGAATAGAAGTAAAAAAGTTTATGGCAAAGCAAGATTTACATTTAACTCGGAACATCGGAATCATGGCTCATATTGATGCCGGCAAGACGACTACTTCCGAGCGAATCCTCTTCTATACGGGCAAGACCCATAAGATTGGCGAGGTTCACGAAGGGGCCGCCACAATGGACTGGATGGCGCAGGAGCAGGAGCGTGGTATAACTATCACTTCCGCCGCCACGACGGCTTACTGGACGTGGAACGACGAGAAGTATAAGCTTAACCTGATTGACACTCCGGGACACGTGGATTTCACCGCTGAGGTTGAACGCTCGTTGCGCGTGCTTGATGGAGCCATCGCCACGTATTGTGCGGTTGGAGGCGTGGAGCCCCAATCGGAGACAGTATGGCGACAGGCCGACAAATATAATGTGCCCCGTATCGGTTACGTCAATAAGATGGACCGTTCGGGCGCTGACTTCTTTGAGGTCGTACGCCAGATGAAAGCTATATTGGGCGCAAATCCCGTGGTGGTTTCCGTGCCTATTGGCTGTGAGGAGAACTTCAAGGGCATAGTTGACCTTATCAAGATGAAGGCTATCTTGTGGCACGATGAGACCATGGGAGCTGAATATGAGGTTGATGACATTCCCGCAGACCTGAAAGCTGAATGTGACGAGTGGAGAAGCAAGATGCTGGAACAAGCCGCTGAGCAGGACGAGGCATTGATGGAGAAATTCTTTGATGATCCCGATTCCATAACAGAGAAGGAGGTTATAGCTGCCATACGCAAGGGTACGTTGGCACTGGACCTGGTACCGATGACATGTGGCTCGTCGTTCAAGAATAAGGGTGTGCAGACATTGCTCGACTATGTGTGCATGTTCCTACCCTCGCCGCTTGACACTCCTGCCATCAAGGGTATCAACCCGAACACCGAGGCTGAAGAGGAACGTCATCCCGACGAGGACGAGAAAACGGCCGCCTTGGCGTTCAAGATAGCCACAGACCCGTATGTCGGGCGTTTGACATTCTTCCGTGTTTATTCCGGGAAGATAGAGGAGGGGAGCTACGTTTACAATGTGCGCTCTGGTAAGAAGGAGCGTGTTAGCCGCATATTCCAGATGCATTCTAACCACCAGAATCCTGTGCATGTGATAAGTGCCGGTGACATAGGTGCCGGAGTGGGCTTTAAGGATATCCATACGGGTGACACGCTGACGGACGAGGACGCTCCCATCATATTGGAATCGATAGAGTTCCCTGACCCCGTGATAGGTATTGCCGTGGAACCCAAGACACAGAAGGACCTGGATAAACTGTCCATCGGCTTGCAGAAACTTGCCGAAGAGGACCCCACCTTCACGGTTAAGACCGACGAACAGAGCGGACAGACTGTGATTTCTGGTATGGGTGAGTTGCATTTGGACATTATCATAGACCGCCTGAAGAGGGAGTTCAAGGTGGAGTGCAACCAGGGTAAGCCTCAGGTTAACTACAAAGAGGCTGTGACCACGACGGTTAACCACCGCGAGCTCTATAAGAAGCAGTCGGGCGGACGTGGCAAGTTTGCCGACATAATAGTGAATTTCGGTCCTGTTGATCCTGACTTCAAGGGTCCCGGCCTGCAGTTCGAGAACAAGGTGACTGGCGGAAACATTCCCAAAGAATTCATTCCGTCGGTGCAGAAGGGTTTCCTGGCTGCCATGAAGAATGGTGTGCTGGGGGGCTTCCCGATGGATACCTTGAAAGTAGAACTTCTGGATGGTAGCTTCCATCCCGTTGACTCTGACCAATTGTCGTTCGAGTTGGCCGCGCAGATAGCTTATAAGGCTTGTTGCGCCAAGGCGAAGCCTGTGTTGCTGGAGCCGATAATGAAACTTGAGGTGGTAACTCCAGAGGAGAACATGGGTGACGTGATTGGCGACCTGAACAAGCGTCGCGGACAGATAGAGGGCATGGACACCACCCGCACGGGAGCCAGATTGGTGAAAGCGATGGTGCCATTGGCGGAGATGTTCGGCTATGTGACAGCCTTGAGAACCATCACCTCGGGACGTGCCACGAGTTCCATGACATACGACCACCATGCGCCAGTGAGCCAGGCTATAGCTAAAACTGTGCTTACCGAGATGGGAGGAAGAGTGGAACTGATATAAAGAAAGTGAGAGCGGGAATGGAGGGTGCCGCATAGCTTACGACTCTTAGGTGGCAAACCGCCTTCCCGCACAAATAAAGAAACAATAACAAATAACAAAAACAAGAGCAAATGAGTCAGAAAATCAGGATTAAGTTGAAGTCTTACGACCACAATCTGGTCGATAAGTCTGCGGAGAAGATCGTGAAGACGGTGAAGGTGACGGGCGCCATAGTAAGCGGTCCCATACCATTGCCCACTCACAAGCGTATCTTCACCGTCAACCGTTCCACTTTCGTGAACAAGAAGTCACGTGAGCAGTTCGAGTTGAACACTTACAAGCGCCTTATTGACATCTATAGCAGCAATGCCAAGACCGTGGATGCCCTCATGAAGATGGAGCTGCCCAGCGGTGTTGAGGTGGAGATAAAGGTGTGATGCCGTTTATCGTACAGACAGAGTTTATAATATAAGAATAACTGAAATGCCAGGATTATTAGGAAAGAAAATCGGAATGACTTCCGTGTTCAGTGCCGAGGGCAGAAATGTGCCATGCACTGTTATCGAATTGGGTCCTTGTGTGGTTACTCAGGTTAAGACCTTAGAGAAGGACGGCTATAAGGCTGTTCAGCTCGGCTTCCAGGAGGCAAAGGAGAAGAACACCTCTGCCCCCATGATGGGTCACTTCAAGAAAGCCGGTACCACCCCCAAGAGACACTTGGCCGAGTTCACAGGTTTCGAACAGGAGATAAACCTGGGAGACACCATTACCGTAGACATGTTTGCCGACACTGTCTACGTGGATGTCATAGGGACATCAAAAGGACGCGGTTTCCAGGGTGTAGTAAAGCGTCATGGCTTCGGTGGAGTGGGACAGTCGACTCACGGTCAGGATGACCGTTTGCGCCACCCGGGTTCCATTGGAGCATGCTCGTTTCCCGCTAAAGTTTTCAAAGGCATGCGAATGGCTGGTCACATGGGTAACCAGAGAGTAACCACTCGTAACTTGCAAGTTTTAAAGGTAATTCCCGAACACAACATTATTATGCTTAAGGGTAGTGTTCCTGGTTACAATGGTTCAATCGTTAGCGTTCTGAAGTAAAATGGAAGTTAGTGTATTAAATATTAAGGGTCAGGATACTGGACGCAAGGTGTCTTTGAACGATGCTATCTATGCCATCGAACCCAACGATCATGCTATATATCTTGATGTGAAGCTGATTTTGGCGAACAAGCGTCAGGGTACAGCTAAGTCTAAAGAGAGGAGTGAGATTACGGGCTCAACACGTAAACTCATCCGCCAGAAAGGTGGCGGCGGTGCGCGCAGAGGTGACATCAAGTCTCCCGTGTTGCGTGGCGGCGGCAGAGTGTTCGGTCCCAAACCGCGTGACTATGGTTTCAAACTGAATAAGAAGGTGCGTCTGCTGGCCCGCAAGTCTGCTCTTACTTACAAAGCAAGAGAGAATGAGATTATGGTTGTTGAGGATTTCACGTTGGACGCTCCAAAGACGAAAGCGTTCATGGAAATATTAAATAATCTTAAAATATCGGGCAAGAAGAGCCTGTTCGTATTGCCGAGTTCTGATAAAACCGTATATTTATCGGCTCGAAACCTGCAGCGCGTGAGCGTCATGCCCGCTTCGCTTCTGAACACTTACAAGGTGTTGGATAACGAGGTTATGGTGGTTGCCGAAGGTGCGCTTAATGTTATTGAGGGTAATTTAATTAAATAGTAGGAGAGAACAATTATGTCAATTATCATTAAACCTCTGGTCACTGAGAAGATGAACTCAATCTCCGAGAAGCAGAATAAGTTCGGCTTTATTGTTCTTCCAAGTGCTAACAAGATTGAGATAAGGAAAGAGATAGAAGAGCGCTATAATGTAACCGTGCTGGCAGTGAATACCGCGAGGTATGCGGGCAAGAACAAGACCCGTTATACGAAAGCGGGGCTTATTAAAGGTCGCACCAATGCATTCAAGAAGGCGATTGTCACTCTGAAAGAAGGGGATACAATAGATTTCTATAGTAACATTTAGGAAAGATGGCAGTACGTAAATTTAAGCCCACAACACCTGGGCAGAGACATAAGATTCTGAGTACGTTTGAGGAAATCACAACTTCTGTACCTGAGAAGTCTCTTGTATATGGTAAGCGTTCAACTGGTGGTCGCAACAACTCGGGGCGGATGACTATGCGCTACATTGGCGGTGGTCATAAGAGGAGATACCGTATAATAGACTTCAAGAGGGACAAGGACGGAATTCCCGCTGTAGTCAAGACAATTGAGTATGATCCCAACCGTTCGGCCAGAATAGCCCTGCTGTTCTATGCTGACGGTGAGAAACGTTATATTATTGCCCCCAACGGTCTGCAAGTGGGTACCACATTGATGAGTGGTCCTGACGCGGCTCCCGAAGTGGGCAACGCCCTGCCGTTGCAGAACATCCCTGTGGGCACGGTGATACACAACATCGAGATGCGTCCTGGACAGGGAGCTATTCTCGTCCGTTCAGCTGGTAACTTCGCACAACTCACATCGCGCGACGACAGGTATTGCATCATCAAGTTGCCTTCGGGAGAGATTCGCAAGATTCTTAGTGTATGTAAGGCAACAGTGGGTAGTGTGGGCAATTCTGACCATGCGTTGGAGAGCTCAGGCAAGGCTGGGCGTTCCCGCTGGTTAGGTCGCAGACCTCACAACCGTGGTGTGGTTATGAATCCGCACGATCACCCGATGGGTGGTGGCGAAGGTCGTCAGAGCGGTGGTCATCCACGTTCGCGAAAGGGCTTGTATGCTAAGGGATTGAAGACACGCTCCAAGAAGAAGCAGTCGAGCAAGTACATCATAGAGAGAGCTAAGAAAAGGTAAACCTGCAAGTAAATAGAAATAGATAAATATGAGTCGTTCACTAAAGAAAGGTCCATATATCGAGGTGAAACTCGAGAAGAAGATACTTGCCATGAATGAGACCGGCAAGAAGACCGTGGTTAAGACTTGGGCTCGCGCTTGTATGATATCCCCCGATTTCGTTGGGCAGACGATTGCAGTGCACAACGGTAACAAGTTTATCCCCGTGTACATTACAGAGAATATGGTCGGACATAAACTCGGAGAGTTCGCGCCTACCCGTAAGTTCGGCGGTCATGCAGGCAACAAGAAGAAGTAAACTGACGTTTTTAGGAAAATTAGAGTAATAATATAATGGGAAAGAGAAAGAAACTGGCTGCCGAGGCGATAAAGGCAGCGAAAAAGACCCAGTATTTTGCAAAGCTCAAGGACGTTCCCTCTTCTCCCCGCAAGATGAGATATGTGGTGGACTTGATACGCGGAATGGAGGTAAACAGAGCACTTGGAACACTGAAGTTTTCTTCAAAAGCCGCTTCTGCCGATGTTGCGAAAGTGCTTCGCTCGGCAATAGCTAATTGGGAGCAGAAGAACGAGCGCAAAGCTGACGATGGCGAGTTGTTCGTGTCGCGTGTGTTCGTGGATGAGGGCGCAACACTCAAACGTATGAGGCCCGCACCCCAAGGCCGTGGTTACAGGATTCGCAAGCGTTCCAACCATATCACCTTGTTCGTAGACACCAAAAAAGAATAATGATTAAGTAGGAAAGTATGGGACAGAAAGTAAACCCTATAAGTAATCGTTTGGGCATTATACGCGGTTGGGATTCCAATTGGTCTGGAGGTAAGGACTTTGGTGATACCTTGCTGGAGGACAGCAAGATTCGTGAATATCTTAATGCTCGTTTGGGTGATGCCAGTCTTTCAAGGATTGTCATCGAACGCACCTTGAAGAAGGTGACCATAACAGTTTGCACGGCTCGTCCTGGGCTTATCATTGGCAAGGGTGGCGAGAAAGTGGACAAGCTGAAGGAAGAACTGAAGAAACTCACTGATAAGGAGGTGCAGATAAACATCTTTGAGGTTCGCAAGCCTGAGTTGGACGCGGTGATAGTAGGCAATAACATTGCGCGACAGGTCGAGGGAAAGATAGCATATCGCAGAGCCATAAAGATGGCTATCGCCAACACTATGCGCGCTGGAGCAGAGGGAATAAAGGTGCAAATCTCTGGCCGTCTGAACGGAGCCGAGATAGCTCGTCGCGAGATGTACAAGGAGGGGCGTACCCCATTGCACACCTTCCGTGCCGACATTGACTACTGCCAGGCTGAGGCGCTCACGAAGGTGGGACTGCTGGGTATAAAGGTGTGGATATGCCGTGGAGAGATTTATGGAAAGAAAGATCTTGCTCCCAACTTCACTCCGCAGAAGGAGAACAGTGTCCGTAACTTCGGGGGAGGTGGTAAGAACTTCCGCCGTAAGAAGAACAACAATCGTTAAAAAATAAGATTATCATGTTACAACCAAAGAGAACAAAATACAGAAGGCCGCAGAAAGGCCGCAGCAAAGGCAATGCACAGCGTGGCAACCAGCTGGCTTTTGGCTCGTTTGGGATAAAATCGCTCGGGACGCGCTGGATTACAGCCCGCCAGATAGAGGCTGCCCGTGTTGCCATGACGCGATACATGCAGCGTGAAGGTCAGAGCTGGATCCGCATATTCCCCGACAAACCTATTACGAAGAAGCCTGCCGACGTGCGTATGGGTAAAGGTAAGGGAGATCCTGTGGGATTTGTCTTTCCCATTACTCCTGGTCGCATAATATTTGAGATTGAGGGTGTCCCTTTTGAAGTGGCAAAGGAGGCGTTGCGCCTGGCCGCACAGAAACTGCCCGTGGTAACTAAGTTCGTCGTTAGAAGGGATTACGATAAAAACGCATAAGAATTATGAAGACTGCCGAAATTAGGGAGATGGCAACTGCCGATTTGCAGGAGCTTATTAAGACTGAGAAAGCGAAGTACTCTCAGATGTTGCTTAACCATGCGGTTTCTCCTCTTGAAAACAGTGCGCAGATAAGGACTGCGCGTCGTAATATCGCCCGTCTGATGACGATCCTGCGCCAAAGAGAACTAAACAACAAGTAAAACGGTCTACGACATGGAAGAAAGAAATTTAAGAAAGACGAGAACTGGCGTGGTTGTCAGTGACAAGATGGATAAGACCATTGTCGTGGCCACCAAGTTCAAGGAGATGCATCCCATCTACGGGAAGTTCGTCAGCAAGACTAAGAAGTACTATGCTCATGACGAGAAGAACGATTGCCACCGTGGTGACAAGGTTCTGATCATGGAGACACGCCCCTTGAGCAAGATGAAGAGATGGAGAGTAGTGGAAATTGTAGAAAGAGCTAAGTAATCATGATACAAGCAGAGTCAAGATTAGTAGTTGCAGATAATAGTGGTGCGAAGGAATGCTTGTGCATCCGAGTGCTTGGTGGCACACGACGTCGCTATGCTTCTGTCGGTGATGTGATTGTGGTAACTGTTAAAAGTGCCATTCCCACCAGTGAGGTTAAGAAGGGTTCTGTATCGAGAGCGCTGATAGTACGCACAAGAAAAGAGATTCGTCGTGCCGACGGTTCTTACATTCGTTTCGATGATAACGCTTGTGTGTTGTTGAACAGTGCGGGTGAGTTGCGTGGAAGTCGTATTTTCGGTCCAGTAGCGCGTGAGCTTCGCGCGGTCAACATGAAGGTGGTTTCCCTTGCACCCGAGGTCCTTTAATTATTTAAAGAGTTAAGACATAATGAGCAAGTTACATATTAAGAAAGGTGATACAGTTTACGTGCTCGCAGGCAATAGTAAGGGGCAGACGGGAACTGTGTTGAAAGTCTTGGTAAGCGAGCAGCGCGCCATAGTGGAAGGCGTGAATAAGGTGAAGAAGAGCCAGAAGCCAAGTGCCAAGTTCCCTCAGGGTGGCATCATAGAGATGGAGGCTCCCATTCATATCTCCAACTTAAATGTTGTTGATCCCAAGACAAAGAAGCCCACTCGTATTGGTAGAAAATTGAACGCAGACGGCAAGAGGGTTCGTTATGCTAAGAAATCTGGAGAGGAGATCAAGTGATGTCAAATACTGCAAGTCTAAAACAAGAATATATGGAGCGTATTGCGCCTGCGTTGACAAAGAAGTTTAACTACACTTCGCCAATGCAGATACCCAAATTGAAGAAGATCGTCATCAATCAGGGACTGGGTATTGCAACCGCCGATAAGAAAATCATAGATGTGGCAATCAATGAGATTACAGCCATCACGGGTCAGAAAGCTGTCGCTACCGTTTCCAGAAAAGATGTCGCCAGCTTCAAGCTCCGTAAAAAGATGCCTATTGGTGTTATGGTGACTTTGCGTCGCGAGCGCATGTATGAATTTCTGGAGAAACTGGTGCGTGTGGCCCTGCCTCGTATCCGTGACTTCAAGGGAATAGAGAGCAAGTTGGACGGTCGTGGCAACTACACCCTCGGCATTCAGGAGCAGATTATTTTCCCCGAGATAAATATCGATACGATAGACCGTATCTTGGGTATGAACATCACTTTCGTCACGACGGCCAATACCGATGAGGAGGGTTATGAACTTCTCAAGGAGTTTGGCTTGCCATTTAAGAACGCAGCAAAAAAAGAATAATCAGATATGGCAAAAGAATCGATGAAGGCTCGTGAGGTGAAGAGAGCCAAACTTGTCGCCAAGTATGCTGAGAAGCGTGCGGCACTGAAGAAGATCGTGAATACGGGTAGTCCTGTCGAGGCTTACGAGGCAGCCCAGAAACTGCAGGCTCTTCCTCGTAACTCTAATCCCATTCGCTGCACAACCGTTGCAAGATAACTGGGCGTCCAAGAGGATACATGCGCGTGTTCGGTCTTAGCAGAATACAGTTCCGTGAGATGGCTTCCAGTGGATTGATACCAGGTGTAAGAAAAGCCAGCTGGTAAGATGGGAAGCGAGAGTGAAGCAGATATTTTAATATTGTCGGGGGCGTCCCGATCAATTAAACAAGTTATAAAATGACAGATACAATTGCAGATTATTTGACCCGGTTGCGTAATGCGATTATGGCTAAGCACAGAGTTGTTGAATGCCCGGCGTCGAATTTGAAGAAAGAGATCACCAAGATTCTCTTTGAGAAGGGTTATATCCTGAACTACAAGTTCGTGGATGACGGTCCGCAAGGCACCATCAAAGTGGCGCTTAAGTACGATCCAGTTACTAAGGCCAGTGCCATTAAGAAGTTGATACGCATCTCCACACCGGGCTTGCGCAAGTACACTGGTTACAAGAACATGCCAAGAGTGATTAACGGATTGGGTATAGCGATTATATCCACGTCCAAAGGTGTAATGACCAACAAGGAAGCAGCTGACCAGAAGATAGGTGGCGAGGTGCTTTGTTATATCTATTAATAGGAGGAAAGAGCTATGTCAAGAATAGGAAAATTGCCAATTACTGTTCCAGCAGGCGTTACCATAAACATCAGCGATGATAACAAGGTGAGCGTCAAGGGTAAGGAAGGTGAGTTGAGCCAGGCTGTTCATCCCTCCATTAAGGTCAACCTCTCCGACGGGACCCTCTCCCTCGAGATAGATGAGGCTTACGACCTTAGCGCAAAGCAGAAGCAGGCTTTCCATGGTCTCTATCGTGCCCTTCTCCACAACATGGTTGTGGGAGTGTCTGAAGGTTACGAAAAGAGAATGGAACTTGTAGGCGTGGGCTATCGTGTTTCCAATCAAGGTAACCTGTTAGAGTTCTCATTGGGCTACACACACCCGATACTCCTACAGTTGCCTGCAGAGATAAAGGTTGAGACTAAGTCTGAAAGGAACCAGAACCCACTTATCATACTAAAGTCTTGTGACAAACAACTTTTGGGTCAGGTTTGCGCAAAGATACGTTCCTTCCGTAAGCCAGAGCCTTACAAAGGTAAGGGTATACGCTTCGTGGGTGAGATAATCCGCAGGAAGTCCGGTAAGTCGGCCAGCGCCAAGTAACTTTAAAATGTAAGATCATGACAGCAAAAATAGAACGCAGGTTAAAAATAAAGTTCAGGATCAGGAAGAAGATCAGTGGCACTGCCGAACGCCCTCGCATGAGTGTGTTCCGCAGTAACAAGCAAATATATGTACAGATTATCAATGATGTGACGGGTACTACTCTTGTGGCAGCCTCTTCGTTGGGAATGGAAGCCATGCCTAAGTTGCAGCAGGCAGCCAAGGTGGGGGAACTCATAGCAAAGAAAGCTTTGGAATCGGGCATCACCAAGGTGGTATTCGATCGTAATGGCTATTTGTATCACGGAAGAGTTAAGGAGGTCGCAGATGCCGCTCGCAATGGAGGACTTAAATTTTAGAATGTTATGGCAGTCAATAAAGTTAAAATAAGCAGCGACGTCGAATTAAAGGACAGGTTGGTAGCCATCAACCGTGTCACCAAGGTAACGAAAGGTGGTCGCACATTCACTTTCAGCGCCATTGTTGTTGTAGGTAACGAGAATGGCATCATTGGTTGGGGTTTAGGTAAGGCTGGTGAAGTCACAGCAGCCATATCCAAGGCTACTGAGGCAGCTAAGAAGAATCTTGTAAAGGTGGCGATAGTAAATGGAACTGTCCCTCACGAGGTGTTCGCAAAGTTTGGAGGTGCCAAGGTGCTCATTATGCCCGCTTCGGCTGGTACTGGGGTGGTTGCTGGTGGTGCCATGCGTGCAGTGCTTGACAGTGTGGGAATTCGTGATGTGCTTGCCAAATCAAAGGGGTCTTCAAATCCCCACAATCTTGTGAAGGCAACTATCGCGGCTCTTTGCGAGATGCGAGATGCCAAGATGGTCGCTCAGGAGCGCGGCATTACGCTTGAGAAAGTATTTAGAGGATAAGTAGAAGGAGAATATACAATGGCAACTATCAAGGTAAAGCAAGTCAGGAGTCGTATCCACGCTCCCCATGTGCAGAAGGACACATTAGACACTTTAGGGTTAAAGAAGATGAATCATGTCGTGGAGATAGAGGACACTCCCTCCAACCGTGGTTTGATACAGACCGTCCATCATTTGGTGAAGATTGTGGACTGATTACTAATTCTATTGCTAATTCGATAAAGATATGAAATTAAATAATTTGAAGCCCGCCCCTGGTTCGACACATTCTGGTCGCCGCCTCGGTCGCGGAGTAGGGTCTGGATTGGGTAGAACTTCCACACGTGGACACAAAGGAGCCAAGGCACGTTCTGGTTACAAGCGCAAAATTGGCTTTGAGGGAGGTCAAATGCCTCTGCAGCGTCGTTTGCCTAAGTTTGGTTTCACGAATATCAATCATATTTCTTACAGACCGATTAACCTCTCAACCATCCAGTCAATGGCAGATAATGGCATTGTCACTATTGGGCTTGACGAGCTTATAGCTGCGGGCAAGTTGAAGTCTGGCGAACTTGCTAAGGTGCTTGGCAATGGCAAATTGACCACTAAGGTTGATGTTAGCGCTCACGCTTTCTCAGCAGCGGCCGAGGCAGCCATCCTGGAACTGGGCGGGAGCGTAATAAAATTGTAGATGTAAATGAAGAAGTTCATAAAAACGTTAAAGAACATTTGGGCGATAGAGGATTTGAGAATGCGAATCCTCATCACTCTCGGTTTCGCGGCAATCTACAGGTTTGGCTCGTTCATAGTGTTGCCGGGTATCAACCCCGAGCATCTTACTGCCTTGAGAGAGCAGACCAGTGAAGGCTTGATGTCCCTGTTGAACATGTTCTCAGGAGGCGCCTTCTCCAATGCATCCATTTTCGCATTGGGAATCATGCCATACATCTCAGCCTCCATTGTCATCCAGTTGCTGGCTGTGGCAGTGCCGTATTTCCAGAAGATGCAACGCGAGGGAGAGAGCGGTCGTCGTAAGATAAACCAGTACACCCGTTATCTCACAATCGTTGTGCTTCTGTTCCAGGGTCCGTTCTACTTGATGAACCTCCACGCGCAAGCTGCTGGAGCCATCATGACAGACTGGACATTGTTCCTCATTTCCTCTACTATTATTCTGGCAGCAGGTAGCATGTTCGTTCTTTGGTTGGGTGAGCGCATTACTGACCGCGGCATAGGTAATGGCGTTTCCCTCATAATTATGTTGGGTATCATAGCTCGTCTGCCTCAGGCATTTGGTCAGGAACTCGTGTCCCGCTTCACAGCCCTCACAGGTGGCGGTCTTGTGATGTTCCTCATTGAGATTATTCTCCTGTTTGCCGTGGTGCTTGCATCCATACTCCTGGTACAGGGAACACGCAAGGTGCCCGTACAGTACGCGCAGCGCATGGTTAAGGGTCAAGCGATTGGCGGAGCCCGTCAGTACATACCGCTTAAGCTTTTTGCTGCCAACGTGATGCCTATCATTTTTGCCCAGGCAATTATGTTCATCCCCGCCACACTGGTAGGCTTCTTCTCCGATGGCGGAGCTTCCACCGGATTTGCGATGCTTCTGTCCGATTATACCAGTTGGGCCTATAACTTGCTGTTTGCGATACTGATAATAGCTTTCACTTATTTCTATACCGCAATCACCATGAACCCCGTCCAGATGGCGGAAGACATCAAACGCAACAACGGTTTCATTCCTGGAGTCCGTCCAGGCAAGGATACCGCTAACTACTTGGACGACATAATGTCCCACATCACCCTTCCAGGATCTATTTTTCTGGCAATCATAGCGTGCATGCCAGCTTTTGCTGGATTGCTTAATGTGCAGCAGGCATTTGCCCATTTCTTTGGAGGCACGTCGCTACTGATTCTCGTGGGTGTTGTTCTCGACACTCTTCAGCAGATAGAAAGCCACTTGCTCATGAGGCACTATGACGGACTGCTGAGCTCTGGAAGAATCCACGGTCGAGTTTCTGCCTATTAGTCTGACTATGCAGATATACTTGAAGACTGAGGAGGAAATAGAATTAATGAGGGAAGCCAATCTGTTGGTCGGTGCCACCCTCGCAGAAATAGGAAAGGCAATAAAGCCAGGCGTGACGACGTTACAGCTCGATAAGATAGCGGAGGATTACATTCGCGGTCATGGAGGAGAGCCCACGTTCAAAGGATTCCCGAATCCTTATGGACCTCCGTTTCCCGCTTCGATTTGTGCCTCTGTGAATGATGAGGTGGTGCACGGTATCCCGAACGAGCGACCGCTTGAGGAAGGAGATATAGTCTCAGTTGATTGCGGGGCGTTGTTTAAAGGGTACAATGGAGACTCCTGCTACACGTTCTGCGTGGGTGAGGTATCAGTCGAAGTAAAGGAGCTTCTGAAGACAACGAAGGAGGCGCTTTATCTCGGCATCGAAGCTGCCCAGCAGGGCAGGCGCATTGGGGACATTAGTTATGCTGTTCAAACCCACTGCGAAGCCAAGGGCTACGGAGTAGTGAGGGAGTTCGTCGGTCACGGCATAGGGAAAAAAATGCACGAAGACCCACCCGTGCCCAACTATGGACATAGAGGAGAAGGAAAACAGATAAAGAGTGGTTTATGCATAGCCATAGAGCCCATGATAACGCAAGGCAGTCCACGCGTGTGCCTTATGCCAGACAAATGGACGGTGAAGACCGTAGACCATAAGCTGGCAGCGCATTTCGAGCATACGATTGCCATACATCAGGGGAAAGTGGATATATTGTCATCCTTTCAGAGTATTGAGGCAACAGAACAAGAGATAATGTAATGTCAAAGCAGTCTGCTATAGAACAAGATGGAGTAATCGTGGAATCTTTGTCCAATGCAATGTTCCACGTCGAGCTGGAGAACGGCCATGAGATAACCGCGCACATCTCAGGAAAGATGAGGATGCACTACATCAAGATTCTTCCTGGTGATAAGGTGAAGGTTGAGATGAGCCCATACGATTTGTCAAAAGGACGCATAGTATTCAGATACAAATAATAAAACGATATGAAAACAAGAGCTTCTTTAAAGAAACGTACGCCAGAGTGCAAGATAGTTCGCCGCAAGGGGCGTTTGTATGTAATTAATAAAAAGAACCCTAAGTTCAAGACACGTCAGGGTTAAGGGGTAGAGAAAAGAAATAATTGATATATGGCAATAAGAATTGTTGGTGTTGATTTACCCCAGAACAAGAGGGGTGAAATCGCGTTGACCTACATCTATGGATTAGGTCGCAGTAGCTCAGCCAAGATACTGGACAAGGCTGGAGTGAATAGAGACAAGAAAGTGGTCGAATGGACCGATGACGAGGCAGCAAAGATTCGTGAGATAATAGCCGCCGAGTTCAAGGTCGAGGGAGAATTGCGTTCAGAGATCGCAATGAACATCAAGCGTCTCATGGACATCGGTTGCTATCGTGGCATCCGTCACCGCAATGGCTTGCCAGTGCGTGGTCAGAGCACGAAGAACAATGCCCGCACCCGCAAGGGCAAGAAGAAGACTGTCGCTAACAAGAAAAAGGCTACTAAATAATAATTAGATATGGCAAAGAAAACTGTCGCAGCAAAGAAGAGAGTCGTAAAGGTTGGCGCACAAGGTCAGCTTCATGTGCACAGCTCTTTCAACAACATCATTGTAACTTTGGCAAACAGTGAGGGGCAGGTCATTTCCTGGTCTTCTGCCGGGAAGATGGGCTTCCGTGGTTCCAAGAAGAATACTCCCTACGCAGCGCAGATGGCTGCCCAGGATTGCGCAAAGGTAGCGTTCGACCTTGGTCTGCGCAAGGTGAAGGCTTACGTAAAGGGTCCGGGTAACGGGCGTGAGTCCGCCATCCGTACTGTGCATGGTGCTGGCATTGAGGTTATCGAGATAGTAGACGTCACTCCATTGCCACACAATGGTTGCCGTCCTCCTAAGAGAAGAAGAGTGTAATTTACAGACGTGAAATCATTCAGCTTCAGGTAAACTCCTTTCCGCGACGAGAGCGCTTTGTGGCGCGCTTCTCTGAAACTACTGGAGTGAGCCAGGATGCTGAAACTAAATACATTTAAAATATGGCAAGGTATATAGGACCCAAATCAAGAATTGACCGCCGTTTCGGTGAAACTATTTTAGGATCTGAGAAGGTGCGCGCCCGCCGTAACTTCCCTCCTGGACAGCATGGTAACAACCGCCGCCGCAAGACATCCGAGTATGGAGTCATGCTGGCGGAGAAGCAGAAGGCTAAGTACACCTATGGAGTTTTGGAGAAGCAATTCCGCAACATGTTCGAGAAGGCTGCCAGGACCAGTGGCATCACTGGTGAAATCCTGTTGCAGAACCTCGAGTCACGTCTCGACAATGTGGTGTTCCGCATGGGCATTGCTCCCACCCGCCGCGCCGCGCGTCAATTGGTCAACCATCGTCACATCACGGTAGACGGCAAGGTAGTAGGCATTCCTTCCTACTCTGTCAGCCCAGGACAGATTGTCGGCGTGCGCGAGCGTTCCAAGTCCCTCGAGGTTGTTCAGACCGCATTGGCTGGTTTCAACCACAGTAAGTATCCTTGGATAGAGTGGGACGAGAACACCAAGTCTGGCAAGTATTTGCACAAGCCAGAGCGTGCCGACATTCCCGAGACGATTAAGGAGCAGTTGATAGTTGAGTTGTATTCTAAATAAAGATTAAGTATGGCGATATTAGCATTTCAAAAACCTGAAAAAGTTATAATGTTAGAGGCGGACGATAAGTACGGTAAGTTCGAGTTCCGCCCACTTGAAGGTGGCTTTGGTACTACCGTAGGTAATGCTTTGCGCCGTATTCTTCTCTCCTCATTGGAAGGTTATGCAATCAACACCGTGTCCATTTCCGGTGTCGAGCACGAGTTTGCATCTATACCAGGCGTTAAGGAAGATGTCACTAACATTATACTTAATCTGAAGCAAGTGCGCTTCAAGCATCTGTCGGATGAGTTTGAGCTGGAGAAGGTTAGTCTCACCGTAGAGAACACGACCGTGTTCCGCGCTGGGGAGTTCAACAAGTATCTCACTGGGTTCGAGGTGCTGAATCCAGACTTGGTCATTTGCAATATGGATCCCAAGGCATCAATGCAGATGGAGATTTCTGTCAACAAAGGGCGTGGTTACGTTCCTGCCGATGAGAATCGCGATTTCTGCACTGACCTCAATGTGATACCCATCGACTCCATTTACACTCCCATCAGGAATGTGAAGTATTCGGTGGAGAACTACCGTGTCGAGCAGAAGACCGACTATGAGAAGCTTGTTCTGGAGGTTACCACTGATGGTTCCATACATCCGAAGGATGCCCTCAAAGAGGCTGCAAGAATTCTCATTTATCATTTCATGCTCTTCTCAGACGAGAACATCACACTCGAGAACACCGATGCTGAGGGGAATGAGGAGTTCGACGAGGAGGTACTCCACATGCGCCAGCTGCTTAAGACTAAGCTAGTCGACCTCGATTTGAGTGTTCGTGCGCTCAACTGCCTCAAGGCTGCCAACGTCGAGACGCTTGGAGATCTCGTGCAGTTCAACAAGTCCGACCTTCTGAAGTTCCGCAACTTCGGAAAGAAGTCTCTCACGGAGCTCGATGATTTGCTCGAGAGCATGAATCTGTCGTTTGGCACAGATATAACAAAGTTTAAATTAGATAAAGATTAAAAGAGATGAGACACAATAAGAAATTCAACCATCTGAGCCGTACCGCTTCGCACAGACGCGCTATGTTGAGTAATATGGCCACTTCCCTGATTATGCACAAGCGCATTAACACCACTCTGGCGAAGGCTAAGGCGTTGCGGAAGTATATCGAGCCGCTGATCACTAAGTCAAAGCTCGATACCACCCACTCCCGCCGTGAGGTGTTCAGCCATCTGCACAACAAGTATGCTGTCACCGAGCTCTTCCAGATCATTTCCGAGAAGGTGGGCGACCGTCCAGGCGGTTATACCCGCGTCATAAAGACTGGTTTCCGAGCTGGAGACAACGCTAAGACCTGCTTCATAGAGCTCGTTGACTTTGATGAGAACATGGCTAAGACAGCCAAGAAGGCAAAGCGCACCCGTCGCTCCAGAAAGGCATCAGGTGAAGCCGCTCCCGAAGCCACATCTGAAGCTCAGGCTCCCGCAACAGAGGCTCCAACAGCAGAGACACCTGCTGAATAAGTGAAGTATACAATCAATGCTAAAGCCCCCTCTCCCATGGAGAGCGGGGCTTTTTTCATATTCTCTTGTTTCGTCGTTTACTCAGTTTCGCATTTCCATTCCGCGATACGGCGCGTGCCAGAAGAGAAGTTCACTCCTATCTTGAACACTTTCCTTCCCTCCGCCGAGTAGGGTAGGGCGTAGCCTTTTGAGTCTATTTGCGCGAGAGCCTCCTCAGCTGGCGTGTCCACTTTCAGCTCCATCACGTAAACATAGTCTTTCGTCTGCACCACCACGTCTATGCGCCCCTGCGAGGTGGCACGCTCTACCTGCGTGTAGAACCCCATCATCTTGAACACCACGTACAGCGTGTTCTGGAAATACTTCTCGAACTTGCCAGCTATGCGGTAGTCGCCGTCGTCCAGCATCGCTTGCAGCTTTGTCATGAAGTCCTCGGGGCGGCCTTGGCGCACATCCATCACGAAATCTCCAATAAAGAAGCCAGAGCCCGCCCTTCCTAATTTCGTGTAATATGGCGCGAGAAAATCGGTGAACCCCTTCTCCACCTCCCTGTTGGGAAAGCACAGAGCGTAAGTGTCAAACTCCGCGTCGTAGTCCTTTATTGTCAAGTATCCGCTCTGATAGAGCACTGGTATTGGTGATGCGTCCATTGTGTCCACATCTCCCAGCATATTGGAACTGACCCGCTCCTCCTGCAAGTTTCTTAGGTCGTAGTCGCTCTCTTTCAGCAGGCTGACGAGGAACGTGGGCGTGCCCGTCTGGAACCAGTAATCCTTCAACTTGCGGTCACATAGCGCGTTAAGCAGGCTGAAGGGGTTATACATCCCGGCGGTGTCAGGCGCGAAGTGATAGCCGTCGTATTGCTCCTTCATCTTGGCGCAGGCCTGTTCGTATGTCATGCCGTTTGCCGCGGCGAGCTCTTTTATGGGTCCCTCGAAATAGGCGTGCAGTTCCTTCTCCGATATGCCGCAGATGTCAGCGTACCGCTCGTCCATGGTTATGTCCTTCAGATTGTTCAGGTCGCTGAAGATGCTCACCTTGCTGAACTTCGTCACGCCTGTCAGGAACGCGAAGCGTATGTAGCGGTCCTGTGTCTTCAGCACGGAGTAGAATGCCTTCAGCGTGCGTCGGTATTGCTCCTGCAATTCCTTGTCGTTAATCGCCTCCAGCATGGGCTTGTCATACTCGTCCACGAGTATCACCACCTTCTGCCCTGTCTTCTCGTAAGCGTTGCGCACTACTTCCTTAAACCGCAGGTCAAGTGTCTTTCCTGTCGAGCCATAGATGTTTTCCCATTCTGAAAGTGCGTCGTCAAGCACATATTCCAGAGTCTCCTTGCTGTCATACTTTCCCGTGTTAAGGTCAAGGTGCAGCACGGGATAGTTGGTCCAGTCCTTCTCCAACCGCTCCAGCTCCAACCCGCTGAACAGTTCCCTCTTCCCCTCAAAGTATGCCTCCATCGTCGAAATCAGCA
>JAJPYT010000094.1 GCA_021204845.1 Prevotellaceae bacterium
GCTGTCGACAATGAGTACCCCATGACTGTCGACAATGAGTACCCCTTGACTGTCGACAATGAGTACCCTTTTCAGCGGCCGCATTCATGCCCGTTTCAAGACTGCCGCAGCTACTGGTAACCTTACTGGCATCAGGGATGTTCTTTTTACCTTCCATAAAGTATTCGACTGATATTTTTGAGTTTACGGTGCAAACTTACAACAAATCCTCGACATGGACATAATAAAAGTAGAAAAAAGTTTTGGAGTTTCGTAGCCTCTTTTGCAAACGGTAGAGGGGGTATGGATACCCCCTCTACGCCAAGTGGGCAAGAGGGGGCATAAGAACGGTGTAAAAGTGACAAAATTAGGTGAATGGAGGAGGCACTATGCGTCCGCCTCACCCGGGCAGTGCGGCAAGGTAGCGCTCCGCCTCAATTGCTGCCTTCGCTCCCGACCCTGCGGCTACCACCGCCTGGCGGTAATGAGGGTCTGCCACGTCGCCGGCGGCGAATACGCCCGGCACGGAGGTGAGGGGGCCGCTGCCTTCGGTGAGTATGTATCCCTCAGCGTCGGTCTTGACCCATGGGCTGAAGACGCCGCTGTTGGGCGTGTGGCCTATGGCGAGGAAGAAACCGTCGAGCGGCAGGGAATAGTGACTCTCGTCAGCCTCTCCCCTGCGCCTGACAAGGCGGACCGACTGTACATGGCCCTCGCCCACGAGCTCTTCGGTGTTGTGCTCGAAGAGCACTTCTATCTTGGGGTTGCCCGATATGCGCTCCTGCATGGCCCGGGACGCGCGCAGATAGGGCTTGCGCACTATTAGGTAGACCTTGGAAGCCAAACCTGCCAGATAGGAAGCCTCCTCGCATGCCGTGTCGCCGCCGCCTACCACTGCCACCACCTTGCCCCTGTAGAAGAAGCCGTCGCACGTGGCACAGGCGCTAACGCCCGAGCCAAGATAGCGACGCTCGCTCTCCAGCCCAAGGTAGCGGGCGCTTGCCCCGGTAGCTATTATTATGCTGGTGGCGGTAAGCTCTGTCTCGTCGTCGAACCATAGGTGATAGGGAGCCTGGGACAAATCGGAGCGCACGCAGGCCGCCGGGCGCATCTGGCAGCCGAACTGCTCGGCTTGCTGGCGCATGGAGTCCATGAGGTCAAAGCCTTCAACGCCCGAGGGGAAGCCCGGGAAGTTGTCAATGCGTGTGGTCTGGGTGAGCTGTCCGCCTGGTTGCAGCCCTTCGTATAGCACTGGCTGCAGTCCCGCGCGACAGGCGTAGATGGCGGCTGTGTATCCTGCGGGTCCGGAGCCTATGATGAGTAAACGAACGTGTTCCATAATGAATAGGGGTGAGGCGTTACTTATTTAAGGTCGACCACCTGCACGTTGGGGTAGTCGGCTGTGGGGAACGTGAAGTCGGCGTCGGTGAACTCCTGCCCTGTCTGCATGCTGTCTATAACGAGACGTGTCCAGTTCTCCTTTCCCTGTCGGAAGCTGAGGCGCACGAGGGAGTACTTGTTGTCAATCTCCACGAATATCTCCCTGATGTCGAGCCCCTTGCCCTGGGCGCTCATGAAAATCTTGTAGCCTTGCTTCCCGTTGCTCAGTGTTCCCTGCTTGAGCTTGTATTTGTAGTCGTCGCGGTTGCGGTAGGTCTGCAACATCACGTAGGGATTGGAGGTCTGCTGCTCCAGCAACGTGGGCTCGGTGAGGTTCACCTCCTTGTCGCCCGGGCGCATGCTCCACTGCGAGCGGCCGTCGAACCACACGAGCATGGCGTCGGTCTCGGCATGGAACTTCTTTCCCTCCAGCTTCATGTTGCCGCTGGTGCTGCCCTGCTCTTCCTTGCCGACGAGAGAGATGGCGGTGAACTTCACGCTTATGCCCCCAGAGGCTGAAAGGTGGGAGTATGCCTGGTCGAGCACGTCCTTGGCCGATTGGGCACGGGCCCCGACAGTGGCTGAGAGGCAGAGCGAGGCGATGAATAGTAGGTTGAGGAGTAATTTTCTCATGATAATCTGTATGTGTGTAAGTGGTTTCTATCTTAAGTCATTGAGACGCATGTCGAGGTCCACATCGCTGGCGCATAGCACCTCACGAGGCTTGCTGCCATGGGCGGGACCCACTATGCCTGCCTTCTCGAGCTGGTCCATAAGGCGGCCGGCGCGGTTGTATCCTATGGAGAACTTGCGCTGTATCATGCTTGTGCTGCCCTGCTGCGTGGATACCACGAGGCGCGCCACCTCCTCGAACATAGGGTCGAGGGGGTCGTTTCCCATGTCGGAATTGGAATCCCCGTTCTTGTCGTCGTTGGGGACGGCAGGCAGCAGGAAGGGACCGGGGTAACCCTGCTGGCCCTCGATGTATTTGGCAAGGGCTTCCACCTCTGGCGTGTCTACAAAGGCGCATTGCACACGCACTGGCTCGTTACCTGCCAGGAAGAGCATGTCTCCCTTGCCCACAAGGCGGTTGGCGCCGGGGCGGTCGAGTATTATGCGCGAGTCTATCATTGAGCTGACCTTGAATGCCATGCGTGCCGGGAAGTTGGCGCGTATGGGACCAGTTATGATATTGGCTGAGGGGCGCTGTGTGGCGATAATCATGTGTATTCCAACTGCGCGAGCCAACTGGGCTATGCGGGTGATGGGCATCTCTATCTCCTTGCCGGCAGTCATTATTAGGTCGCCGAACTCATCTATTATTACCACTATGTATGGCATGAAGCGGTGACCGTTTTGGGGGTTCAGCTGGCGGTCCTTGAACTTGGCGTTGTATTCCTTCACGTTGCGGGCGCGGGCTTTCTTCAGCAGGTCATATCGGTTGTCCATCTCCAGGCAGAGGCTCTTCAGTGTCAATATTACCTTGCTTGTGTCTGTGATGATAGGCTCCTCGATGTCCTCCGTTCCCTCCACCTGCGCCAGGAAGTGGTTGATAATGGGGTTGTAGACGCTGAACTCTACCTTCTTGGGGTCAACCATGACAATTTTCAGCTCAGCGGGATGCTTCTTGTACAGCAGGGAGGTGATTATGGCGTTGAGTCCTACGGACTTGCCCTGGCCCGTTGCGCCCGCGACGAGCAGGTGAGGCATCTTCGTGAGGTCTACCATGAATATCTCGTTGGTGATGGTCTTGCCCAAAGCCATTGGCAACTCATAGTCAGTCTCCTGGAACTTGCGGCTGTTTATCAGGCTTTCCATGCTCACCATCTGCGGCTTGGCGTTAGGCACCTCTATGCCGATAGTCCCCTTGCCGGGTATGGGGGCAATGATTCTTATGCCCATGGCGCAGAGGCGTAGCGCTATCTCGTCCTCCAAGCCGCGTATCTTCGAGATGCGAACGCCTGGGGCGGGGGTTATCTCATAGAGCGTTACGGCGGGTCCAACGGTGGCTTTTATGCTGGTGATTTCCACGCCAAAGTTGGAGAAGAGCGTGAGAATCTGGTTCTTGTTTTTCTGCTGCTCCTCCATGTCTATGGCGTGAGAGCCTTTCGCCTCATATTTCGTAAGGAGGTCTATGGTGGGGTATTTGTAGTTCTCAAGGTCGAGCTTCGGGTCGTAGGGCTCCAGCGCGCGGTCGTCTCCCAATTGTGCCTCAGGCTCGTCTGTGCCAATTGTCACCTTTGCCCCTCCGTCAGTCGTGGTTTGCCGCTGTGGGGCAGGTTCTGCGGCAGGTTCCTCATTGTCTTTCGCCTCTGGCTGTTCATTATTCTCTTCCGGCTCCTGCGCAATCTCTATTTCCATCTCCATATCTTTCACTGGCGCTGGCTCGGCAGATTGCTCCGAGGGCGTGTCCTCGAATTCTATGGTGGTGGGGGTAGCCCCAGGCAGGGCTTCCTGTTCATTATTTTGCAGCTCTTCCTCCTCAATCTCCTCTCCCTGGTCGTGCCGTTCCTGCTTGTCGTAAGTGCCTGCATCCTTTTGCGCGGTCAGGGCAAGTCGCTTGTCTGCCTGGCGGCGCGCGGCGGCTATGGCACGTCGTATAGTACGGATAGTCTCCCCGCTGATGTAAAGCACATAGATGACCGCCGACACCACGAGGATGAAGAATGTGCCTACGGGTCCCGTCTTTTCCTTAAGCAGGTGAACCACATAAAGGCCGTGCATGCCACCGGCGTGGAAGAAAGACTCGAAAGGGGCGAACTGCTGCAAATATGCCCCGAGAGTGGAGAACCACACCATGAGGAAGGCGCAGTTAATGAACCATTTCCACAGACGTATCCTGCCAATGCGGAAGAGACGCAATACCACGGCGAAGAGGAAGACTGCAAGTAAATATGTGGCGCAACCGAATGAATCCTCAAACACCGCCTTTGTTACCCACACCCCAAGGTTAGCCAGCCAATTAGCATCGGGGTCGGTGAACTGGTCAGCCCCCGCTATGAGCGACGATGTGTAGGAAAGAATCATGACCAGAGCACAGAGCAGAAACAAGAAGCCGAAAGCCCACGTGATGCCTTCCCTTACAGTGAGAGCCTCTTTTTCTTTACCTTTTTTCTTGGATGCCTTAGCTTTGGTCTTGTTCTTTTTATTGCTTGATGCCATAGGATATGCTATAAATAGGATGTGCAAAATTAGTTGAAAAAAGGCAATTAAGCCATAGATGAGGCGATTTTTTTGTAACTTTGCGCCGTTATGCAGGAAGGCAGGTTTATATATGCGTCTGGCACTTTGACGTTTGTGACCGTGGCGGTGAAGTTTTGCACTATTCTTGAGAAGTGCGGTGAGCAAACGAGGACAGCATTTGAGAACGATATGCTGAAGGTGGCTCCGCTGCTCTACTTGCAGGCGCAACAGTTGCCAGAGGTGGAGAGCGACGGAGAGGCTCTGCCCCAGGGACAGGTGACCCCAGAGGACTATGACTGGGTATGCGAAGGCGTTTCTAAACTGCTTGGCGACGACGACGTATATCTTGACACTTGCCAACCCGAGGAACATAGCACGGAAGAGACATGCTGGCGCAGCGTTTCGGAACATTTGGCGGATGTCTACCAGCCTGTGCGCAACTTCCTGGCAGCCTATCAGGGCGGCATGGAGGCGGAAATGAACGATGCGCTCTGGGCTGTCGCGCAAAACTTCCGCGACTATTGGGGACAGGCTCTGCTGGATGCGCTCAGGCAGCTGCATCGCCTGAAATACAGAACTACTGGAGACGGTGACATGTATGACTAAAATACTGACGGACCAGGTAGATAAAGCCACTATCTCGAAAATGCCGCGAGACTCCTTCGGCGGGCGCATCGTGGTGGTGCAGAAAGAGGCGGAGGTGGACGAGGCTGTAAACTATTTGTTAGGGCAGAAGGTGCTGGGCTTCGACACGGAGACGCGCCCCTCGTTTCATAAGGGCCACATGAACCAGGTTGCGCTGTTGCAGGTGGCGAGCCACGATATGTGCTTCCTCTTCCGCCTCAACAAACTGGGCTTGCCAGACGGCTTACTCCGCCTGCTGACGGAAAACACTGTGCTGAAAGTAGGGCTCTCGTGGCACGACGACCTCCATTCTCTCCATCGCCTAAAAGCTTTCCAGTGCGCCCCTTTCGTGGAGCTGCAAGACTATGCCC
>JAJPYT010000146.1 GCA_021204845.1 Prevotellaceae bacterium
GCATCAGCAACGTGCGTGAGTATGTAGAGAGCACCGGTGGATGGAAGTCGCAGCCCGAGAACATCAACGGCAACTGGAGCGCCTTCGGCATGTTCGGCATCAACTCGGCCTTGAAGAACAAGAAATTCACCATAGGTTCCTTTTCCAACGCCAACTACAACAACAACGTGGAGTATCAAACGAGCGACGACGAGAACGTGAAAAACACCACCACCAACCTCTCCTTGAACGAGCGGTTGAACGGCACCTACCGCAACGACTGGATTGAGTTCGGGCTGAGCGGTTCGCTGAACTACTCCATAGAGAAAGACAAGCTCAACCCCGAGAACAACCAGCGGCCCTACACATTCTCCTACGGTGCCAACACCACCTTCACGCTGCCTTGGAACATGAGTCTCTCCACCAACATAGCCAACCAGTGCCGTCGCGGATACACCGACTCGAGCATGAACCGCAACGAGCTGATATGGAACGCGCAGCTTTCGCAAACCATCAAGAGCAAGGCCACCATTTCGTTCGAGTGGTATGATATACTGAAGAAGCAAAGCAACATCAGCCGTTCTTTGACCTCGAGCGGACGTTCCGTGTACGAGTACAACGGCATCAACAGCTACTGCCTTATTCACTTCATATACCGTTTGAGCATCTTCGGCAGCAAGGCCGCGCGCGACCGCATGATGCAAGAACGCGGCGGCTTCGGCGGTCCCGGCGGTCCCGGCGGTCCCGGTGGACCCGGTGGTGGTCCCGGCGGCGGCCCCGGCGGTGGACGTCCCGGAGGCGGCGGCTTCGGTGGAGGCGGTGGCTTCGGCGGAGGCGGCCGACGTTAAGCAAGCCTGATGAATCGCAGATAACGGCGCTCCCCTTGAAGGCTTTTAAAGCCTTCAACGGGAGCGCGTTTTGTATGCCATGTTTATCTATAAAGCGTGCAATTATCCGATAGCGTAGTCTTCCAACAATCCCGCTTCTCCTTCCGTTATGAATTCAGCGATAAGTCTTTTTAATTCAGCATCATCTATATCCAATTGCTGTAACGGACCGTTTTTAGGATATATATCCAAGAATACAACCAAGTCATCAACCTTTGACACAAGGTAAATCAAGCGGAATCCGTCTTTCTTCGATAAACGCTGTCTTTTGTCGGGTAAACGCAATTTGATTACCACCAAATCACTCTCAATTAAAATCATGTCATTGTTTTGTCTTATCCGGTCAATGGGCTTGTCCGCAAATTCACGGTTCAGTTCATTAGAAACGCCTGTATAGACATTGCGGCGTACTTTCAACAGTGCAGCCAATCGCCTGCGGAATGTTGATACTGATTTAAAAGCAATCATGCGACTATCTGTTTCGATACCTTTGCAGCGCGGTTCATCAACGCTTTCATCTCCATGTCCTTGGGCAACTTAATCTTGAAATGAACGATGTCGCTGTTTAGTTCATGCAAGGCAGCATAGTTTCTGTTGAGTTTCTCTAATTCCCTGTGCAATTCCGTGCTTTCAGGCAAATGTTTGCAGGCGGTCAGCAATGCTTTAAGCGTTTGCAGCATGATGTCGAGTTGCCGTCCGAATAGCTTGTAGTCCTCTTCGGTGACTGTCTGCCACTGGTCGTATAGCAGTTCGTAAAAATCATCCAAGTCTTTGTTCAGACGCGCCAAGCGCGATACATGGAAGCCATCGGGAGCGACTACTTCCAACCTTTGCTTGTAAGAGCGTGTGCTAAGCCTCACAATGTTGCTTGATATTAAACTCGTCCGGCACATGATATATCCGTTTATACTATGCGTGTTCAATTCTACTACATGCAAAGATACGGTTTAATTCCGGATTCTATGCACTATATAGCTTAATTGATGAATCTCATTAAATAATTGCCGGCTCCTATTGCCTGTTCAATAAATCATTGTATCTTTACTATAACCCGCCAAGCCTCTCAACGATGCTCAAATGTGCGGGTCGTTTTATTTATAAACATATTGTACGCATGATCGGTCTAAAACCTTATACCAAGCATTATTCTGATTCTCTTTGTAGTAACAAAAAAGCGGTAATAATGTCATAAATTGATAATAGGATAATTATATCAAAGGCGTTTTACGCTATACTTGGTTACGTATCTCTGTTTAGGGCTGTTGAGTTTGTCTGGTTGTGTCAATGTAAGTTCTCCATTATCAATTAATGGTTTTATATATCTCTTGAAATTATCAGTATGACATTTTAATCCTATGTGTTTAAGAATCTCACGTCTATTTCTCGGCATCATACAGTAAGATAGAATCGCCATGTATTTATCGTTACTAAGTCGTTTAACTTGGTCGTAATTCACTCTTTCAGCTTTGTCGCTTTTCCCATTTATTATATTGTTACTTAGATGTTTATCTTTGTCGTTACTTAGTTGATTATCTTTGTCGTTTTTCTTGTCTATTATGTTGCATCTTAGTATTTTAACTTTGTCGTTTACTCTTTTGAAAGTTACCTTTACGATGCCTTGTTCATACGTCCATTCCGGCTCAGGCACATTGTGTTCATGGCATACGTCTATAATTCGCTGGATGCCGGTTCCCCATCTTTCAAGGAACTTTGTCTGGAATAGCACCTCGGCTATTACGGGATTGTAAGGGAATGATTCATGTCGTTTCTTTAATAATTCCAAAGGAAGTTCCGGAGGAAGCATGCCCGGATTGCATATCTCCAAACGATTGTCGAAGATGGCAATGCTAATAGTCTGGTTATACTTCTCCCACTGCCTATGGCATAATGCGTTTGTAAGAGCCTCTCGCAGGGCTTCAGCCGGTATTTCCAACCGTTCTTCACGTTTGAAACCTACTACTTTGCCACTTTGGAACAGGTGTTTGAAGAAGAAAGCAGTACCGGCGTCAAGCAAATCAAAGTAATTGCCTTCGGCAGTAATACTGTCTAAGAATTCTTGTTTTTCATTACCCGTAAATCGTGCCATCCGCAACTTGAATTGCGGATATTCGTTGGTATTCGTACCGAACAAAAATGCTGCTGCATTATTGGGTTCCCTGTCATTTGTCAGCAGATGCCATTTGCTTAAAACACGAGTGATATCGTCAGTCAATGCACTCGGGCTTATCCTGCCGGCTTCGACGCCCAATCTTACGGCACCGCGCACTCGTTCTTCGTTCAAGTCGTTCAGGTCTATACCGTCAGCTTCTTGTCGTTCCCAAGAATGAAGTTTAGGTTTGGCGACACGCAAACGAGCATCATACATATCACGTGGCATGCGTATGGTTGTGCTTTCAACCTTGTAATATGGGCACCCATGGTATGTGTAAGGTATTTTACCCCAAACGAAAGGTTCAAAATACATGGCTATGATTTGCCGACCATCCCTATCGGGCACATCTACATATTCAACAAGTACATCTATGGCTGGCTCCAACCCTGCTAAAGCCTGTGCTATTTCACGCCTTGTCGTTTCCGTTACGTCTTGCCCAAGTATCTTCAGCGAAGCTGATGCCACGCCGAAGATTAACCACCCGCCATCCGTGTTTAAGAATGCACAGGCTGAATGCATGCCGTCTTTGAGTTCACCGGTTGTCTTTTTCAATTCCAGCGTGCGATGCTCGTCATTGGCAATGAGCTTGCTTATTTCGTTTATTGTCATCATTGTTTACATCATTGGTGAATATCATCCTCACAACATACGAAGATACGACTTTTTGTGATTATAATGAATGTTTTGATGAAAAAAAGGTCAGAGGGTATATAGTCTCATTGTTTATGGTAAATCTTGAGGTTTTGTGATTGGCATGATTTTATGTGGGTTGTACCATGTTTTGGTCTATAATTAAGTTGTAGTCATTGTAATGGCGTTTTTGTCTGAAAATACAGTAATAGTGAGGAAGGGTGTGTAGATTCTTCTTTAGTTGGTGCAATGAGGAAATGGCGTGAACTGAATGATTTTTTTTGGTGTTTTTATGTTATAAAACACTATATTAAGGCGCTTGGAATCGAAAAAATCCGTGGGAGGGGACGGTTGGTGGAAAAGAACGGCGTTTAAAGCAGTCAAATTGGTAAATTTGGATGACATGAATGGTGGGGGTGCGAGGTATAAGGGATGTAAGTTGTATGTAATCAGGTTGTTATAGTAGGTGATGCTTTGGATATTATGATAAGGGTTATCACAGTACTTTACAAATCGGTGTTCGTCTCGAGGCTTGTATGAGAAAAGAGGCGTAGTGGCACTGTATGGAATGGGGGTGGAAGGGGTATAGATACGCAAATGGAGAAAGTCTACCTGCGGGGGTGGCAAGGCATGGAATCCATGTAGAAGGAATATGTGGCAGGGTTCTCTGTTCCGCTTCAAAGCCCTTGGGAGGTGACTGTCGAGAGCGTGTTTGTCAAAATGAAAGTGTTGCGTTGTAATGACAAGCAATGTGTCAGCAAGGAATGTCCATTGGGTTGCATAGTATCAAATCATTGGGATGTGCGAAACAGTCGATAACATTCGATAGGGTGAGTGGAATGTAGTCGACAGATGGAGTCGAATGTTATCTGACACTTTGTTCAATACATTCCACTCACCCTATTGAATGTATTCCACTCATATTCATAAAAACATTCTACTCACGCTATCGAATGTATTCCACTCATTCTCAATAATGTATTTTACTTTTTCTAAGAAAAGCTTTTGTTGCACTCTCATCTTCACAGAGATGACACCCTCATCTTCGCAGAGATGACACCTTCATCTTCGCAGAGATGACGACCTCATCTTCACAGAGATGACACCCTCATCTTCGCAGAGATGACGACCTCATCTTCACAGAGATGACACCTTCATTTTCGCAGAGATGACGATCTTATCACTCGATAGATAGCACGTTCATCACTCGATAGATAGCACGCTTATCATTCGATAGATGACAGCTTTATCATTCGATAGATAGTACTCACATTTTTGTGATTATGAAATTTCTTAAATGGTATTTTACAGGAATGGCGAATGTGTTGTTAATGTCGTAACGAAAGCCTTGAACTTGATGAAACTACAGCTTTGGTATGGGCTAAACTACAACTTTGGTATGGGCTAAACGATGGCTTTGGTATGGGCTAAACTACAGCTTTGGTAAGGGCGTGATGACTGTGTTCTGTAGTTCCGGCGAATGGTTATGATATCAAATATAATTACCGTTATTTGGCTTGTAGATGTGGTGGGATAATACAATAAGGTGTAATTGGATAAAAGGAAGATGAACGTTTAATGGGCGAGGAGGGAGTGCTGTGGGGTAGGGAGGTGGAACATATAGATAAAGGTAGCTGTAAGGTGCAATGGCGGGTTGGAATCAGTGGCGGGGGATGGGCGACAAGTGAGGTTAGGACAGGGGAAATGTTTGGCGGCGAGGAAGAAATTGTGTAATGGTGCGGGGGCTGAAACACGTAGGGGGAGGGGTATAAAAAAGTCCGGCAACCGGGGCTTGATGCATCAAGAACGGCCGGCTGCCGGACTAAAATCAGGGAATTTACATAGACCTTCTCATAGTCACACTCTCTCTAATCTATCTATTAT
>JAJPYT010000130.1:0-1873 GCA_021204845.1 Prevotellaceae bacterium
CTCGATTCTATCGGGAGAAATGGGATTCTCTTGCCGATTTCAACGAACAGTTGCAACGACTTGTCTGCCAACTCATAGGCATTGCTCCAGACGTGAGGCGCACCACCAGCTACGAGGCTGTGCCCCAAAAAGGCATCGCAGATTTTAGGGAAAGCATACATCCCCGCCTCGCACCTGTTGAAATCTCCCGCAACTATTATCAAGTGTTCGCCTCCCGCCTTGGCTTTCTGCCAGACTTAAGCATAGTGGACCTCCTGTTCAACATGGGCCCCGAAAGTATCCTGTACCTATGAAATTCGAGACCTGCACATTAGACAACGGCATGCGCCTGATATGCTCCCCTTGCGCCTCGGGCATAGTGTATTGCGGCATTGTAGTGGACGCAGGCACACGTGACGAGTTGCCCGAGGAAAGCGGATTGGCCCATTTCACCGAGCACATGTCATTTAAGGGCACCAGCCACCGCTCTTCCTGGAATATAATAAACCGCATGGAGGCGGTAGGCGGAGACCTCAATGCCTTCACTGGCAAGGAGGAGACAGTCTACTATTGCGCCGTGCCTCTAAGCCACTATGCGCGCGCCATCGGCCTCCTGCTCGACATAACCCTTTGCAGCACATTTCCGCAAAAGGAGATAGACAAGGAGGTGGAGGTGGTGGCTGACGAGATAGAGAGCTATAACGACAGTCCCTCGGAACTCATCTACGACGATTACGACAATCTCATTTTCCCCTCACACCCTCTTGGCAGGAATATTCTGGGCAACGCCACATGCCTGCGCCAGCTTCGCCAGGCTGATATGCAGGCGTTCGCCAGCCGCCTCTACCGCCCCGAGCGCATGGTTCTTTACCTCTATGGCAATGTGCCGATGAAAAGCCTTCTTTCCACGGTGAACCGCCTCATGCCCTCCCCTCTCCCCATCCTAAGTGGGGAGCAACCTCCACGCCTCGCCCCCGAAAGCGGACAGGCGGAAGGCATCCACCATATACACAAGGATACGCACCAGGCACACGTCCTCCTTGGCACACGCAGTTGCGGGGCTGCTGATCCTGACTATCTGCCCCTCTTTCTGCTCAACAACATATTGGGCGGTCCAGGCATGAACTCCCGTCTCAACATAGCCCTGCGCGAGCGCCGAGGACTGGTCTACACGGTGGAAAGCAGCAATGTCAGCTACACCGACACGGGAGTGTGGAACGTGTATTTCGGCTGCGACCCGCACGACGTGAGCCAGTGCCTGCACATAGTGCACAGAGAGTTATGCCGCCTCGCTGACAAGCCACTGACAGAGAGGGCTCTCGCCGCCGCCAAAAGACAGCTGAAGGGGCAGATGGGCATTTCCAACGACAACTACGAGAGCGCCTCCATCGGCATGGGGAAACGCCTCCTGCATTACGGCACCACTCTTACCGAGGAACAGCTCTTTCAACGCATAGATTCCCTCACTCCAGCCGACCTCTGGCGAGTGGCGCGGAAGATGTTCTCTCCCGATAATCTTACTACTCTCATCTACGACTAACCAAAAGTGGGTATCTGCCCTCTTGTTTCCACTGTCTGCCCTCACGCCCTCCCATCGCCAAAAGTGGGTATTTTGCTTTTGGGCAAACCGACCTTTGAAAGTTTCTTCTTACCTTTGCGACGGTTTTAAAAGTTTCGCACATTATGACGCTCAAAGATTTGAAAAAAGGTCAGACTGCTGTCATCACCGAAGTGAAAGTAAGCGGTGCTCTGCGACAGCATTTCCTGGACATGGGAGTCATTCCCGGCGCTCCAGTAAAACTCGTTAAACATGCCCCTATGGGCGACCCTCTTGAGCTACGCATACATGGCTATGAGCTAACGCTCCTTCTGGATTACGCCTGTCAGATAGAGT
>JAJPYT010000130.1:1883-5483 GCA_021204845.1 Prevotellaceae bacterium
CGACGAACCATCGCTCGAACCCGTCAGCGGCTCCGTCTGCCACGAGAAAGACCACCCCGGACTTGGCGAGGAGGGTCCGCGCTTCCATAACAAGGAAACCGAGCAAGAGGCAAAGCACAAACTCGTCTTCGCTCTGGCTGGAAACCAGAACAGCGGCAAGACCACGCTCTTCAACCAGCTCACCGGAGCCAACCAGCACGTGGGAAACTTCCCTGGCGTGACTGTGGAGCGCAAGGAGGGCGCCATAAAGGGGCATCCAGAGGCGGTGGTGGGGGACCTGCCCGGCATATACAGCCTCTCGCCTTATTCCAACGAGGAGGTGGTCAGCCGGCAATTCATCATCGACGAGCACCCTGACGGCATAATAAACATAGTAGATGCCACCAGCATTGAGCGCAGTCTCTACCTCACCCTCCAATTAATGGAGTTAAACATTCCTATGGTGCTATGCCTCAACATGATGGACGAGGTGGAAAACAACCGCGGCACAGTGAAGATAAACGAGCTGGAAAGCCTGCTTGGCATCCCGGTTATCCCCATCTCCGCCATGAAGAACCAGGGCGTGGACGAGGTGATAGAGCATGCCATACACGTGGCAAAATATAAGGAGACTCCCATCCGACACGACTTTTGCAGCCCGCAGGAAAGCGGCGGAGCAGTACACCGCAGCCTCCACGCCATCATGCACCTCATTGAGGACCACGCCCAGCGCACTGGCATTTGCGTCCGCTTCGCCGCAAGCAAGCTGGCAGAGGGAGATGCCTTGGTGAAAGAAGCTCTGCAACTCGACCAGAACGAGCTCCAGAGCCTCGAGCTTATCCTAAGGGAGATGGAGGAGGAACGCGGACTGGACCGCCAGGCAGCCATAGCCTCCATGCGCTTCTCCTATATAAGGCGGCTCTCAGCTGCCACTGTTGTGCATCCCGACGAGAGCAAGGAGTTCCTGCGCAGCCGTGCCATCGACAAGATTCTCACGGGCCGCTGGACCGCCATTCCCTCATTCATAATCATAATGGGATTGGTCTTCTACCTCACTTTCAACTCCATAGGCGCATGGTTGCAAGACGGCTTTGAGGGTCTTATAGACGATTTCATCGATTGGGCTGACGGCATTCTCGGCACATGGAACATATCAGCTCCCGTCCACAGCCTCATCATCGACGGTGTTTTCCAGGGAGTTGGCTCCGTGCTTACCTTCCTCCCCATGATAGTGCTCCTGTTCTTCTTCCTCTCTCTCTTGGAAGATTCAGGTTATCTGGCGCGTATCGCCTTTGTCACCGACGGTCTCATGCGTAAGATAGGCCTGAGCGGCCGCAGCATAGTGCCTCTGCTCATAGGCTTCGGCTGCAGTGTTCCCAGCATAATGTCCACGCGCACCTTGCCCAGCGAGCGCGACCGCAAACTCACGATTCTGCTCACTCCCTTCATGTCCTGCACGGCAAAGATTCCCATCTATGCCTTCTTTGCGGCCGCTTTCTTCCCCCAGTGTGCCGGGCTTGTGGTGGCAAGCATGTACGTGATTGGCATTGTTGTGGGCATTCTGGTCTCCATGCTGCAAAGGCGTGTTCTCTTCAGCGGCGAGGCAGTGCCTTTCGTGATGGAGCTGCCCAACTACCGTCTGCCAGTGCCTGTCAACGTTTTGCGCCTCATGTGGGACAAAGCCAAGGATTTCCTTGTAAGGGCGTTCACCATCATATTCCTTGCCACGGTCATTGTCTGGTTCCTCAGCCGTTTCAGCTGGCACCTGAGCCTTCTCGACGAGGAGGATATGTCGCAGAGCATACTCGCGAGCATTTCTGGCGTTGTGGCTCCAGTGTTCTCCCCCATGGGACTTGGCGATTGGCGGGTAATTACCGCGCTGGTAAGCGGACTGCTGGCAAAGGAGGGCGTGGTAAGCACGCTTGAGACACTGCTCTCAGGCGCTTCCATCGCCACTCTGCTCTCCACCGCCACCGCATTCTCTCTCATGGTCTTCAGCCTCATCTATTCGCCCTGCATGGCGGCAATAGCCACTGTCCGCCGTGAACTCGGCTCACGCTGGGCGTTCGGAGTCTTCTGCACCCAATGCATAGTCGCTTGGGTTGTTGCTTGCATAGTTTACTTAATAGCCTCAATATTATGAATATACAGAGTTTTATACTGCTTATCCTCGTTGTACTGGCGTTTGCCATGGCTCTATTCGGTTTCCTGCGCAAGCAGCGTCGGGGGGGAGGTTGCAATTGCAGCTGTAACTGCGGTTGCGAGCACTGCCACAAGAACTAAGAGAGTGTGCGGTCAAACGAGAACGGTAAACGGCGAACGGTGAACGGCGAAGCCCTCATCGAAGATAAACCCTCAGCGAAGATAATCCGCAAGCGGAAAGAGCGCCGAAGGTGCTCCCTTTTATAGCCGCGGGCCTTTATGGCCTGCGGTTAAGGAACGAGTAAGGAGTGAGTGCCGATAGGTACTCTCCTTTATTCCGTGGGTTGCAACCCACGGCAGAGGGTTTAAACCCTCTGAATATTAGAGGGTACCTTTGGCACCCACATCCGCTCGCATCCATACCGGGGGTTAGAACCCCCGGCTACCAAGGGGGAGCACCTTCGGCGCTCTTTTTCCTTTGTGCCGCATGGTTTCTTTGTGATTTCCTTTTTAACACACCCCTAACTAAACCGCACACATCATAGCGTGAGTACTTAACACGCCATAGCGTGAGTACTTGACACATCATAGCCTCTCTACTTAACGCACCATAGCCTCTCAACTTAACATGTCATAGTCTCTCAACTTAATGCACCGTGACGCTCCTATATGAATCGTCATAGACACCCATGTAAGGGTATCTGCAGAGACCCATGCAAGGGTGTCTGTGCTCCCTTAACTTAAGGCAATATGCTACCTCGCCTTAAGGCGATACGCTACCTTAACTTAAGGCGATACGCTACCTTAACTTAAGGCGCTACATCCCCACCTTGCCACATCCTCCTACCCATGTGCTTGCGATAGTATGGCATAAGTGCTTGACGCTCCATAGCGTGAGTAATTAACGCGCAAAAGCCTCTTAAGTTAACGCAAAAGAAGAAGCCCTCTGGCATGTTGTCTGCCATGTGGCTTCCTCTTTTTTAAAGTTCCTTCCTCAGAGAGGCTTACTTCACCAGCTCTTTCTTCACAGTACCATCGCTGTAGCGAATGATATTAATACCCCTCTGTAGAGCGCTCACTTGCTTGCCGTCCAAGGAGTTGATAGATATTATCTGCGTTTCCCCTGTGCCTCTCACGCCCTGTACGGATGTTACGTCATACTCATGTATATTAAAATCACTCCAATACGTTGCCCACGAGTATGCGTCTACGCACCCCTCAGGTACATATAACGTGCAAGCTTCATTGTCAACCCCAGAGAAAGTATAAGAAGAATTAACGCTTGGTGGCGTGGGATTGGCGGAATATATCTCAATGAGGCTGCAGCAACCATAAAATGCCCTATATCCAATGCTTGTGACGGAGTTGCCTATAGTCACCTGCGTAAGGCTAGAGCATTCTTGGAATGTACTGTATTCTAAACTTGTCACGGAGTTGGGGATTGTCACCGCCGTAAGGCTAGTACAACCAGAGAATGCA
>JAJPYT010000154.1 GCA_021204845.1 Prevotellaceae bacterium
AGATGTGTATAAGAGAAATTTTGAAAACCACGCCTGTCTTGTTCTTGGTGAATCCAAAGTCGAGACGGATGTTCACCCTTTGTTTCAGCTCCCAGCGCGCCCCCACTCCATAGTTTGGCAGGGTCTGTCTCATGTTTATATCGTTGAAATGGCGGAACACGTTGGCAGCTCCCACGAACGCCACCACTCCGCAGCGCTTGGGCAGCCTCTGCCTCACCTCCAGTTGTGCCTCCATTATGTTGCGGTCCCGGTATCGCCCCTCGTAGTACCCGCGCATGCGGTTGTTGTCCGCAGCCACCTGCGCCAGCATGGTCCATGGCACGTCTCCCCCGTAGTTAAGCAGGCTGTGGAATTCTATCGCTAGCACCGCCGCCTTCCACACCCCGTGGTATGTGGAGAAGGAGAGGTCAGTGGAGTTGAAGTAATACTTGTTCATGAACTTCGGGTAAAACAGTTGTTCCACTCTCAAGTAGCGTCCCTTGTAGGCATTGGTGCTGTAATCTCGCGAGTCATAGTTCAGCACAACTCCCGCTCCAGTAGCCAGGATATCTATATCTTGCCCATACACCAGCTCCCTGTTTGTGAACTTATAGGTGTGGGTGTAGCTCAGGTTCACGGTTGGGCCCAAGTAGAAGTTGCTTGCCAGGCGGAAGAGGTAGTCTGGCTTGAACTGCACTCTTATCTGCTTGTATTCTCCCTTGTAAGCGTCGTTTATGCCATGGTCGTAGCCTATTCCCCAGAAGTTCATGGGGTTGGTGGAGAATTTCAGCTTGTAGTTCCAGCGGCTTTTGTCGTGCCTCATGTAGTTCATGCCGCTCACTTCCACTCCCACCATGCCTTTTATGCTCAGCTTACCCATTATGGACATCACGCTCCGCCTCAGCTCCGGGTCGCTGCGGTCCCACGAGTAGAGGGCAGAGATGCCGCCGCCTATGCTCAGAGACGATTTGCTGTCGTAGAAGGGACCAGCCGTCACGCTGTAGTCGAAACGCTTGCCCCTCTCCTTGTTCGAGTTGCGGAAGTAGTTCAGCAGCCAGGGCAGTACCCCCCTTCTCCCCTTGGTGGCGGTGGAGTCCGCGGTCAGTGTCGTTTCGACCGCTTCAGTGGCTACTGCCGCGCTGTCTCCCGCCAGTTCCTGCGCGTGAAGGCACAGGGCTGAACCCGCCATGAGGAGCAGCGTTAGCAACAGAATCTTGCACATAGTCACGCACATGACTGCAAAATTACTAAATAAACAAGACATACGCAAAATTTAGCCCTAACTCGCATGACGGGGAGGGGCAAATTTTCTCTCTCCATAGACCCAGCGGGGCAGGTCAGTTTCAGGTTAATCACTGTACAAACCAGGCTAATCAGCGCACATACTAAGCCTCGTCAGCACACGAATTAAGCCTCGTCGCCGCAGTGATTTGCTACCCACTGGCGTTATCAGTAACCGAATATGTCCTCGAGACTGACGCGGCGCACCTCGCCAAGGGAGCGAAGGGCTTCCATGTCGAGTTCCTGCTCGTCGCCCAGCACGAGTGTAGTGTAGGTGCGGCCCTGCACGTTCATCTGGTGGAACGCGGTGAGGTCGTCGAGAGTGAGGCTCTGCAGCGTCTGGTATTCAGCGGCGCGGGGGTCCTGGGACTGCAAGCCCAAGTCGCGGCAGCGCAAGTAGTAGGTTAGCACGTCGGCATGGGTGACACGCTCGGTCGCCATGCGCTTGAGCAGAGCCTCGCGAGCCAGGGAGAAGGAAGACTGGCTAAGAGGCAACTGCTCTGTTATCTGGCGGAAGACGGAGAGGCAGTCCGCCATCTTGTCGTTCTGGGTGATGATGCTCGTGTAGAAATAGTTGGGCTGACCCTGCCAGCGAGGCGTCACGTAGAAGGCGCTGGCGCTGTAGGCGAGACCGCGGCTCTCACGCAGTTCCTGAAAGACCACGGTGTTCATGCCTCCGCCGAAATATTCGTTGAAAAGGTCGATTTGCGGCTGAAGCTCTGGCTGGAATATTTGCCCGTCGTTGCTGTACTGGCGCATGTAGATGTTCTTTGCCTGGTATGGAGCGAGAATGACCTCGCTGGAGTAGACGGGACGGGGCGTGAAGTGAGCGTCATTTGCCATGGGAAGCGGGTGGCTTACCGTCTTGTGTGTCTTGGCTATGAGAGCCTTTGCCTCAGCCTCTGGCAGGGGACCGTAGTAGGCTATGGTCTGGTGAGCCTGGCGCAAGCTTTGCAGGGAACCAAGCAGGGAGGCAGGAGTGGCTGCCCGCAGTTCTGCCTCGGAGAGCTGGTGGGTGAGCGGATTGTCAGCCCCGTAGATGCCGTAGCTCACCAGATGGCTGAAACAGGAGGACTGCTCCAGCTTTTCGTCGGCACGGGCTTTGAGAATGTCGTCCACAAGGCTGGCGTAGACCTCATCGTCGGGCTGCGCCTCGTAGAGCCACTGCTCGGCAAGCCGCATGGCCTCGGCCATGTTCTCCGCCAGTCCGTTAACCACGATGTAGGTGCGGTCAGTTCCAGCGCTGAAGGAGATGTTGCAAGCGAGGTCGTAGAGGCGGGTCTGAAGCTGCTGGAGACTCATCTGGCGCGTGCCGAGGTATTGTATGTACTGCGTGGCGACATCGAGCGAGGGGTCTGCCTTAGTGCCGCGGTCCATGATATAAGTGAGGCGGAAAAGTCCGTTTGTTGAGTTGCGCTTATAGAGGAAATCGTTGTCGCCAAGGAAGGAGTCGACGGAGAGGTCGGTGGAGAAATCGAGGAACACGGGCGCTATGTCGGGCGGCGTGTCGTTGATGACATCGGTCACGAACTGGCTCTGTGAGTCACGGTTCATCTCTATGGGGCTTATCTCCGGCTTGTCTATCTTCTTCTCGTTGGGGTCGTCGCCAACGCGCTTAAGCACACACACGTAGTTGTCGACGAGGTATTCGGAGGCGAAGCGTACTATGTCCGCCTTTGTGACGCGCGAGAGGCGGTCGAGCTCCTCCACCTGGTCTTGCCAGGGTATTCCATTGACAAAACTCTCCTGCAAGAGGTCCACTATTCTTTGGTTATCCTCCATGAGGCTCATGCGCTCACGCCTCATGTTGCTGATGGTGGCTGGCAAAAGGCTCTCGTCGAAGTCTCCACGGCGCAACTTGTCGAACTCAGCGAGCATGAGGTCACGCGCCTGTTCGAGGGTCTGACCCTCCTTGGGCATGGCAAAGGCGAAGAGTGTGGAATAGTCGCTCATGGGGTCGAGATAGGCAGAGGCGGAGAGCAACTGCTGGCTCTGCTCGAGGTCCACATCGAAGAGACCCGCACGCCCGTTGCTGAGGATGCGTGAGATGAGCCTGAGCACATCGGTGTCCCGCTCACGGGCGGCAGGGAAACGCCACGCCAGCGCCACCATCTCTGACTCGCGGCCCATAACCTCACGGGTGACAGGGGAGGTGATGGGGCTCTCCTGCGGATACTGCAACTCGGGCAAATGGCGGCTGGGCTTCCAAGAGCCGAAGTAGTGGTCGATGATGCCCACTATGCTGTCGGGGTTCTCTATGTCTCCGCTCATGCAGATAGCCACATTGTTGGGCACGTACCACGTGTGATAGAAATCGAGAACGTTTTCCAGCGAGGGGTTTTTCAGATGCTCCTGCTTGCCAATGACCGTCTGCATGCCGTAGGGGTGATGAGGATAGAGCATCTTGTTTATAGCCTCCTCCACCTTGTCGTAATCGCGTGTGAGATAAAGGTTATATTCCTCGTAAACAGCCTCCAGCTCGGTGTGAAAGCCACGGATTACCATGTTCTGGAAGCGGTCGGCCTGCACTCGTGCCCAGCGGCTCACCTCGTTAGAGGGAATGTCTTCGGTATAGACCGTACAGTCGACGCTTGTGAAGGCGTTTGAGCCGTTGCTGCCTATAGCCGCCATAAGCTTGTCGTATTCGTTGGCTATGGCATAGCGCGAAGCCTCGTGGCTGAGGCTGTCTATGTGGTGGTATATGCCCTTGCGCAAGAGGTTGTCGGTGGTATGTCCGTAGACCTCGTACTGGGCGCGTATGCTGTCGAGCAAGGGACGCTCGTGGGAGTAGTCGAGAGCCCCGAAGTGGGTGGTTCCCTTGAACATCAGATGCTCCAAATAGTGGGCAAGGCCAGTGCTCTCGTGGGGGTCGTTCTTGCCTCCCGCACGCACTGTCACGTAGGTTTGTATGCGTGGCTCGTCGGTATTCTTCGCCATGTAGACTTTCATACCGTTTGCCAGGGTGTAGATACGCGCCTCCAGGGGGTCGCCAGGGACGGACTCGTAGGTGTATGACTTCGCCGCCGCCGAGACAGAAAAAGATGCCCCGACGAGGAACAGACTAACAACCATCGAACTAACTTTTCTCATGTTCATGTGATATTTTTTCTTTTAAGTATTGTTCCATTTTCAGCATCTCGTCACGATACTGCGCGGCGGAGATGAAATCGAGCTCCTTGGCGGCCGCCTTCATCAGCCTGCGTGTGTGCTCTATGCTCCCCCGCAACTGGTCGGCCGACATATACTGCGTTACGGGGTCAGCCACAATGGTGGAGGCTTCCTGCTGCCTCTCGGCGTAGGCGCGCGCCTCCTTCTTCGACGAGGAGAGAGATGCCAAGTCGCTCTGTGAGCTGCGACCCCTTACAGGCGTGGGAGTGATGCCATGCTCCTGGTTATATGCGAGCTGCACCTGCCGGCGGTGGTCTGTCTCGCTTATGCAAGCCTCCATGCTCTCCGTTATGTTGTCGGCATAGAGAATTGCCTTGCCGTGCAGGTGACGGGCGGCACGCCCTATGGTTTGGGTGAGGCTAACGCGGCTGCGCAGGAAACCCTCCTGGTCAGCGTCGAGAATCGCTACCAAGGAAACCTCGGGCAGGTCGAGGCCCTCGCGCAGCAAGTTCACACCGACAAGCACGTCGTAGACCCCAGAGCGGAGGTCCTCCATTATGCGCACCCGCTCCAATGTATCCACATCGCTGTGTATGTAGCAAGCGCTTATCGAGAGATGCAACAGGTAGGCAGAGAACTCCTCCGCCTGACGCTTGCTCAGGGTGGTGACCAACACACGCTCGCCCACTGAGACCCGCTCTCTTATCTCCTCCACAAGGTCGTCCGCCTCGTGCAGACGGGGGCGCACTTCTATCAGAGGGTCAAGCAGCCCGGTGGGACGGATTAGCTGCTCCACCACCACGCCCTGGCTCTGTTCCAGCTCGTAGTCGGCAGGGGTGGCAGACACATAGATGGTCTGGGGCGTGAGGCGGCAAAACTCACCGAACTGCAAGGGGCGGTTGTCGAGGGCGGCAGGCAGGCGGAAGCCGTAGCGCACGAGATTTGTCTTCCTTGCCTGGTCACCGCCGTACATGGCGCGCAGCTGGGGGATGGAGACGTGGCTCTCATCGACAAAGAGCAGAAAGTCGCGCGGGAAGAAGTCGAG
>JAJPYT010000126.1 GCA_021204845.1 Prevotellaceae bacterium
TAACACAAAAGTAGATTTTCTCATAACTATTAATTTTAAGTAATAAAACGTTTCCCGCTGACAAAGGTAACAATTATTCTTTATGATAGCACGGTAACAAGGAGAAAAATAATACAGGAAAAGAATGCTTATCATGAGCGTGCATTCTGCCGTTAAATTATCTTAAAGCAAATGATAGCGAGGCTATATTGCCTATATTTGCATAACAAAAACGTAAAAAACTATAATATGAGAAACTTAACATCTTTATTATTGATTGGCTTGACACTGACTATAGGCGCGACCACAGCTCTTGCGCAACATGAAGAAGAGTGGAAAAACAGAACCATAAAGATTGGCGATCCGCTGAACTTTTGCAGTGAAATAGTACCTGACACTCAATGGTACCTGATAGCCACCAACTACACAAAGCAAGACCCCGCCTATCTGTGGGAAAAAGAGACAGGCGTGCTGTACCTCTCAGTAAACGGACTGAATGACGTGGTAGACGGAATGGACCCATCAGCAGTGCCCGACTATCTGATACACTTTGAACCCGCGACAGTTACAGACCCAGTCTACGATGTTTATTATATGCAGTTCGCGACTGACAATTACATAAGGATAATGAGCGATGACCACGACAACTATCCCTACGTATACCTTAACGCGAAGATAAGCCACGCGGCACCGATGTATGTATACAACACAGGAGGCACAGCGGGTCACTTCGGCTTCTACGAGGCAGATGAGTACGAATACGCACTGTGGGCTGGCAGAGGACCTGGCTCGTGGTTATGGGCATGGGGCAATGGAACATACTCGACAGTAGGCACAGCTTGCGACTTCAGCATTTATCCTGTGGACATGGTGCTGCCAGAAATGACGGAGCACGAGCTGGCACTCTATGAATGCCAGGAGGCTTATGCGAAATATATTGTTTACTCAGGCACGTTCACTAACCTTGGCAGCGAGCCAAACTGCTACGATCCCGACGCTGTGGCAGCCTTCGAGGCAGCATTGGTGGCAGCCTCGGGTTGCGATGTGGAGGACACAGAGAGCCTTTCTACAGAAGACCTGCAAAAGTGGACCCAGGACTTGATAGACGCATACACTGATGTTATGGACAGTTATGTGGCACAGGTAAATGTTGATGACGGCTATTATTTCATACGCATGGCAGGGGTTGATTTCAACTTCGACGACGCGGCTTTATACACCACCACAGCCAGCGACCTCACCTGCTCCCTCTCGTGGAGCGAGCTGCAGCATAACGCCTACTATCTGTGGCAACTCACTGGCAAGGGCGACAACGCTTACGAAGTGAAAAACGTGGGCACTGGAACAAAGTTCACCGACCCAGGTTATAACCAGCGTGTGATGCTGACAAGCGACAGCGAGACCTTGATGATTTTTGACTGGATAAAGACCACCTCTGCTGGAGACTACATAATAAATATCCGCTCAACCAATGGTTTATACGGAGGCAACACATATCTCTGGGGTGCCAGCACGAAAAGCGGAGAAGGCACAGGCGGAGGTGTTTACGGCTATTACGGCACTTACAACCCCTCGAAGTGGCAACTGGTGGCTGTGAGCGACGAGGAAGTACAAGCTATAATGGAAGCTTTCGACAACGACTTGCAAGAGCGTTATGCGAGCGCTCGCGCCATGATTATTGACGCTACAGACAAGTTGGAGCTTGCATACGACGAGGGCAGCGAAACGAGCCAGGCAGTGGCTATGGGCAGCATATTCACAAATCTGCAAGCCGCAATGGAAGCGGCGGACGAGGAGGGCAGCGAATTAAGCGAGGTAACATACCAGACTCTGGCAGACGCATATAACGCTTTCATTGCCGTGTATGTTGACCCGACAGGCTTGCGCGACAAGCTGGACGAAGCTTCCACACTGGCAAACGGCATAGTGGCAGGAACTGACCCGGGAACATGGAGCGACACGAGCGTGAGCAAGGAGATGGAAGAGACTGCCTCCACGGCAACTGCTTACGATGCCGCCGGGAAATACACGGCAGAGGAGACTGCACAATACATAGAGACCTTGAAGAGCCAGATTGCGGCTGTGACAGCGTGCGCCAACAAGGTGCAGACGGGACGTTGGTATAACATCCGCGTCGCTACCCGGCAGGAAGTAACTGACTACGGCTGGGAAGACATAAACGTGGGAGCGGCGGAAGACCCCTATCTGGAGATATATGGCAAATACATCTCTGTTGCGGACTTGGTTCAGAATGAAGACGACGGACTTTACTACCCTGACCCCGTGACAGACCTTCAAGACGACTTCACAAGCCGTGAGCTGCGACTGGAGGCTAAAGACGAGATTAGGGTGGAAGACATAGCAAAGTTCCGCTTTATCTCCGTGGGCGACTCTGCATATATAATTCAGAATAAGGCCACGAGCCTCTTTATCAGGACAATGGGCACCGATGCCAACCACGTGGTTCTGAGCGTGCAACCATCACTCTTTACCGTCGAGGCACTTGGTTACGGGGAGAACGACCTGGAAGCTGAGACATTGGCAGGGGAAGACCACAACTACCTCTACGCATGGCAATACAAGAACTGCCTTATAACGTGGCCCTTCTCTGGTGTAGGGTCACCTAATGGCTTCTTCATAGAGGATATCGACGAAGAAGTAGCCTCCGACTATGAGGAGAGCACGGAGTATTACATGAACGTGAGCGCAGGAGCGCTGATTCCCATGTGTTACCCATTCTCGGTAAGAGCAAAAGACGGCACCATATATGGGGCGGAAATCGACGGCACGACACTTACACTAAGCCCTCTGACTGATAACAAAGCCCAAGCAGGACAACCCTTCGTGTTCATAGACGGAGAATTACAGGACTACGACGCAGAGGACGACACGCAGGAACTGATGACATTCACCCATGGCTACGACCTTGAGGCTGAACCCCAAACTTCGGGGGCTTTGGTGGGCACATACTACATCACACTGGTGGAAGAAGGCACTGCCGTAGCCGAGGGCAACGCTTTCTTGGTAACCACACATGCGCTCTCGTCTGTAGACGCTAATTCCGCTTACATACCAGGCTTTGAGACGGGTGACGAGATTACCATTGTGGCCCAAGAGGGAGAATACAACGATATTGACGCTCCATCTGCCACCTCCGCCAACCAGGAAGGAAACATCTATAGCATAGACGGCAAACTGATTGGCAAGGGCAATCTGAAGACCATCCGCTCACTGGCTCGCGGCATCTACATTGTGAATGGCGTGAAGGTGGTGGTTAAATAGCGCCAGGGAAGCCTCTACCTGCCTTGCGGCACATCGTCCCTCACCACGGGGAGCAAGAGGGCTGGAGCCTTGAAGAAGGGCGTTGGGCGGAAGGAGAAGGTCTTGAAGAACTTGACACCGTCGAGCCGCAGGTCGGTGGCTATGGCTGGCTTGGGGCGGAAGGGACGGGCGGTCTTGTACGCCAGCAGCTGCACGCGCAGGCGCTCCATCTCGCCAAGGCGGGAGCGGGAGAACTCCTCGACGAGTTGCTTGGTGTTAGGCTCGACGGTGGAGAGGAAACGCGGGTGGCAGACGGCATTCTCGTATGAGAGAAGCTGGAACTGGAGGTAAAAGTTACTGTCGTTTACGACGTAGCTCTTGAAGAGCTCCTGGTCCTGCCCAGAGGCTATGTAGCCCAAATAGACGTTGAGCGTGTCGCCCCCACGACGCTCCACGGGGGGAGCCTTGAAGGTGACGGGGCGGTCGCTGGGGTCTTCCTCACTGGCTGGCTCTGGCTCAGGCTTCTTCCCGGGCGAGGGATGGGGGAAGTTTATCTCGTCAACATCGTCGCTTATCACCACCACCTGGGAGCGCAAGACGGGAATCTCGAAGCCGTCCGCGTCACGCACAAAGACCAAGTCTTTGCCATCGATACTGCTAATTATGCCGCCTCCCCGCTCATTGAGGAATCGCACTTTATCTCCTATTCGCATAATGTTTAACCTTTAATAATGACTGCGAATATACACAATTAGGGCGAAAATCGCTACCTTTGCGGGCGGAAAATGCGGAAAAGATGGACACGAGAGGCATACGCATAGAGGAATATGACTACCCGCTGCCCGAAGAGAGGATAGCTGGGCACCCCCTGGCGCAGAGAGACGGGAGCAAGCTGCTGGTATGGCAAGGGGGCGAGGCGAGGGAGGACGTGTTCACCAGCCTGCCCGACCTGATACCTGCGGGAGAGCTGATGCTCTTCAACAACACGAGGGTGATACAGGCAAGGCTGCGCTTCGCCAAAGAGACGGGAGCGAGGGTGGAGACCTTCCTGCTGGAGCCAGCTGAGCCGCGGGAGTATACCGAGAACTTCGCCCGCAGGGGAGAGTGCGCATGGCTATGCCTGGTGGGAGGCCTGAAGAGATGGAAGACTGGGGAATTGAGCCGCCAGATAACCGTGGGCGGCAAAGAGGCGCTGCTGACCGCCACCAGAGACAGGGCGCAGGCGGACACGGGAGGCGGGCAGGTGAGAGTGACGTTCCGCTGGACGGCAGACTGCTCGTGGGCAGAGGTGCTGGAGGCTGTGGGTGAACTGCCCATACCGCCCTACCTGAACCGCGAGACGGAGGAGAGCGACAAGACGAGCTACCAGACGGTGTACGCCAGGCGGGAAGGCAGCGTGGCTGCACCCACGGCGGGGCTGCACTTCACCAGCCGGGTGCTGGAGGCGTTGGACGCGAAGGGAATAGACAGGGAGGAGCTGACGCTGCACGTGGGGGCAGGCACGTTCCGCCCCGTGAAGAGCGAGACCATAGGGGAGCACGAGATGCATGCCGAACACGTGGCAGTGAAGAGGCAGACGGTGGAGAAACTGATACTCCACCACGGCAGGGCGACGGCAGTGGGCACCACCAGCGTGCGCACGGCAGAGAGCCTCTACTACATGGCGCTGAAGGCTGTGAGGCTGATGGCGCTGGGCGCGGACACGGGCGAGAGCGGAGAATTAGACGTGAGCCAGTGGGAGCCATACGAAACCAGCAACCCCTCTGCTCTGCCCGACACCGAGACCGCCCTGAGAGCCCTGCTCGCCTACATGGACAGGCACGAGCTGGACACGCTGCACGCCAGCACGCGAATAATAATAGCCCCGGGGTATAAGTTCCGCATAGTGAGGGCCATGCTCACCAACTTCCACCAGCCCCAAAGCACGCTGCTGCTGCTGGTCTCAGCCTTTGTGGGCGAGGGGAAGTGGCGCGAGATTTATGACTTTGCCTTAGGGCACGGCTTCAGATTCCTAAGCTATGGCGACGCTTCGCTATTGATGCCATGACCGCGACTGAAAGAGACGACATGAACGAGATGCTCCCCATCACCGACGAGCAGGGGAACACGGTGGGAGCGGCCACCAGAGGCGAGTGCCACAACGGGGAGAGCATGCTGCTGCACCCCGTGGTGCACCTGCACGTGCTGAACTCACGGGGAGAGCTGTTCCTGCAAAAACGCCCGCACTGGAAAGACATACAGCCCGACAAGTGGGACACTGCCGTGGGCGGACACGTGGACCTTGGCGAAAGCGTGGAGCAGGCGCTCCGGAGGGAGGCGAGGGAGGAGCTGGGAATCACCGACTTCCAGGCGGAGAGGCTGACCCCCTACGTGTTCCAAAGCGAAAGGGAGAGGGAACTGGTCTACCCCCACCGCTGCACCTACGACGGACCAGTGACGCCCAGCGCGGAGACAGACGGAGGACGCTTCTGGAGCAGGGAGGAAATAGCGGAAGCCATGGGCAAAGGGGTGTTCACACCCAACTTTGAGGGCGAATACAGGCGATTGTTTGAAAAATGACGGCCTCAAAGTGCGCGCATATCGCCAAAAACATTATTTTTGCAACGAGAAACTGTTTAAATGCTTGGAATGAGAAAAGGAAAAGTGGATGCCCTGCTGGGCATCGTGTTCGGTGACGAGGGCAAGGGAAAGATAGTGGACTACTTCACCCCGAAATACGACATAGTGGCGCGCTTCGCAGGGGGGCCAAACGCGGGGCACACCATCATGTTCGGCGGGAGGAAGTTCGTGCTGCGCTCAATCCCCTCGGGCATATTAGGCGAGGCGGGGCTGAACATAATAGGCAACGGCTGCGTGATAGCCCCAGACCTGTTCATGGCCGAGGCGAAGGAACTGGAGGACGCTGGCTACGACGTGAGGGGCAGGCTGCACATAAGCAAGAGGGCGCACCTGATTCTGCCCACCCACCGAGTGCTCGACAGAGCCTACGAGCAGGCAAAGGGCAAGCGACGAGTGGGCACCACGGGCAAGGGCATAGGACCCACATACAGCGACAAAGCCAGCCGCACGGGACTGCGCATGGGCGACGCATTGGTTGGCTTCCAAGAGAAATACGCCAGGCTGAAAGCCCGCCACGAGCAGATACTGAGAGACTTGCACTACACCGACTACGACATAGCCGAGGAGGAGAGGCAGTGGATGAAGGGGCTGGAATATATGCTGAGCCTGGACATCACTGACACTGAGATAGAAATAAACAAGGCGCTGCGCGAGGGCAAGAACGTGCTTGCCGAAGGGGCGCAGGGCACCATGCTCGACATAGACCACGGCACGTACCCCTACGTGAGCAGCAGTAGCACCGTGTGCGGCGGGGTCTGCACAGGGCTGGGGGTGGCTCCAAGCTCGATAGGCGAGGTGTTCGGCATATTCAAGGCTTACAGCACGCGCGTGGGCAGCGGGCCATTCCCCGTGGAACTGACGGACGAGACGGGCGACCTGATACGCAAGACAGGGAGCGAGTACGGAGCCGTGACGGGACGCAACCGCCGCTGCGGCTGGATTGACCTGGTGGCGCTGAAGTATGCCATAATGGTGAACGGAGTGACACAGCTGGTGATGATGAAGAGCGACGTGCTGGACTCCTTCGAGACGATAAAGGCTTGCGTGGCTTACGAGAAGGACGGGGTGAGGACGGAGGACATGCCCTTCGACACGGAAGGCTGGCACGCCGTGTACAAGGACATACCGGGGTGGCTGACCGACCTCTCACGCGCCACGAGCGAGGGGGAGCTGCCAGCCGCGTTCGAGGCTTACATCTCATTCCTGGAGAAAGAGCTGGAGACCCCCATCACCATAATAAGTGTGGGACCGGACCGCGCCCAGACAATAGTGCGCTGAGCGATTCTTCAAAATCTTCTTACTGTAACATCCACTCCCCGCCAGAGAGAATCATGGGCAGATTGATGGTCTCTGTGGTGCTGTCGCCAAAAGTTATCTCCACAAAGGCGTCGGCACGTATGCTGTCGAGCAGCGTGTCGCCCACCACGGTGGCTCCCGCTATGCCGCCACGCGATTGGAAGAGCTCCTCCATGTACTGGGAAAAGACATCCTCCATCTGCGAGCGGAACTCGGGGGGCATCTCGTCAGCCCCGGCAAAAGAGGAGAGATAAGCGTCTATGTCTCCCTTAACGAGGCAGGAAAAGCAGGCGGCCGCCCGCTCGCGTATCACCTTGTGCTGGTCTACCACCTCGCTTGTGCATGCCAGGAGGAGGAACGAGAGGAGAAAGACTAAAGTGGCATTTCTCATTGGCTTGCGGGCTATTTCTGGCGGATGAAGATGTTCATGGGGCAACCGTGGAAATCCCAGCGCTCGCGTATCTTGTTCTCCAAGAAACGGCGATACGGCTCCTTGATGTACTGCGGCAGGTTGGCGAAGAATACGAAGGAGGGCACCCGCACCTCGGGAATCTGCATGCAGAACTTTATCTTCACGTATTTCCCCTTTATGGACGGTGGCGGATATGCCTCTATGAGGGGCAGCATCTCCTCGTTGAGCTTGGAGGTCGGGACACGACGCCCCAGGTTGCCATAGACCTGGCAGGCAGTCTCCAACACCTTAAAAATGCGCTGTTTGGTGAGCGCCGAGGCGTAGATTACGGGAAAGTCGCAGAAGGGAGCCATGCGCTCCATTATGGCTGCGGTGAAGGTGTCCATCACCTTCTGGTCCTTGTTCTCCACGAGGTCCCACTTGTTCACCACCACCACAAGCGACTTGCTGTTCTTCTGCACGAGGGAGAAAATATTGAGGTCCTGGCTTTCTATGCCCCGTGTGGCGTCAATCATCAGTATGCAGACATCGGAGTTCTCTATGCTGCGGATGGCTCTCATGACGCTGTAAAACTCTATGTCCTCCGTCACCTTGTTCTTGCGGCGTATGCCAGCCGTGTCCACCAAGTAGAAGTCGAAGCCGAACTTGGTGTAGCGCGAGTAGATGGAGTCGCGTGTGGTGCCGGCAATGTCGGTCACTATGTTGCGCTCCTCGCCTATGAAAGCGTTTATCAGGCTGCTCTTGCCCACGTTGGGGCGGCCCACCACGGCAAAGCGAGGGATATCCTCCTCCAGGCTCTCAGGGTCGGTCTGCGGCAAGGTCTTCACTATGAGGTCGAGCAGGTCGCCCGTGCCGCTGCCAGTGGCTGCGGAGATGCACTGGGGGTCGCCCAAGCCGAGGGAGTAGAACTCGCCAGCCAAGTAAGTCTCGTTATTGTCCATCTTGTTGGCGACCAGCAGCACAGGCTTTGCGGAGCGTCGCAAGATAGCCGCAACGGCATCGTCCAAGTCGGTTACCCCGTTCATTATATCCACCATGAAAAGTATCAGGTCAGCCTCCTCGGAAGCCAAAGCCACCTGCTTGCGTATCTCGCCCTCGAATATGTCGTCGCTCTTCACTACCCAGCCGCCAGTGTCAACGACGGAGAACTCACGCCCGTTCCACTCGCACTTGCCATACTGGCGGTCGCGGGTAGTTCCCGCCTCGTCACTCACTATGGCGTGGCGCGTCTGCGTCAGCCGGTTGAAAAGGGTGGATTTCCCCACGTTGGGCCTGCCCACTATAGCCACTAAGTTTCCCATCTCTCTCTGTTTCTCTGTCTCTCAATCCAAGTTATATCCGTAGGCTCTCATGGCGCGGTCGCTGTTTCTCCAGTCTTTGTCCACTTTCACGAACACCTCTAAATAGATGCTCTTGCCGAAGAACCTCTCCAAGCTGTGGCGCGCCTCGGTGGACACACGCTTTAGCGCCACGCCTCCGTGACCTATGATGATGCCCTTCTGGCTCTCGCGCTCCACGTTTATCACAGCGTTTATGTGTATCAGTTTTTTCGTCTCCTTGAACTGCTCCACCACCACCTCCACAGCGTAGGGTATCTCCTTGTCGTAGTAGCGCAGGATTTTCTCCCTTATTATCTCCGTCACGAAGAAGCGCGCGGGCTTGTCCGTCAGCTGGTCTTTGCCGAAATAGGCGGGGCTTTCGGGCAGCAGTTCCCTTATTCGCCCCAGCACCTGGTCGACGCCAAATTTGTGCAGCGCGCTCACGGGCATCACCTCAGCCTTTGGCAACGTCTCGTGCCACCGCTCTATCATGGCGGCTACGGTTTGCTGGTCGCTAAGGTCAATCTTGTTTATCAGCACAATCACGGGGCAGTCCATCCGCGCCACACGGGAGAGGAAATCCTTATTCTTGTCGGTTTTCTCCACCACGTCGGTCACGTAGAGCAGCACATCAGCGTCTTGCAGGGCGCTCTCCGAGAATTGCAGCATTTGTTCCTGCAACTTATAGCCCGGTTTCAACACTCCAGGCGTGTCGCTGAACACTATTTGCGATTCCTCGTCGTTCAGTATGCCCATTATGCGATGGCGGGTGGTCTGTGCCTTGAAGGTGGCAATGGAGATACGCTCCCCCACCAGCAAGTTCATCAATGTGGACTTGCCCACGTTAGGGTTTCCCACAATATTCACGAATCCCGCCTTGTGCATCCCGCTCTCCCTTAGTCGCGGCTCTTGCAAAGGGCGGCCCACTCCTCGCGGCTCATCTTGCCTTCCTGGTAGAACTGGGCTGGCGACTTGGCTGCCTCGGCAGCTCCGTCGTAGCCCCATACCAGATAGCTGGCTCCCCACGAGAAACCTGCGCCGAAAGCAGTGAACACTATCTTGTCACCCTTCCTGAGCCGCGGCTCGTACTCCCACAGGCAGAGAGGCAGCGTGCCGCCGCTGGTATTCGCCATGTGGTCTATGTTAACCATCACGTGGTCCTCGCTTATGCCTATGCGCGAGGCTACCGACTGCTCTATGTTTATGTTCGCCTGGTGGGGTACCAGCCAAGCTATGTTCTCCTTGCTCAAGCCGTTCCGCTCCACTATGGAGCAGACAGCCTGGCTCATGTCCAGAACGGCATGCTTGTAAACTGCCCGCCCCTCCTGGTACACGAAGTGCTCGCGCGCGTCCACCGTCTCGTGGCTGGGCATTTTGGCGCTGCCCCCTGCCGCCATGTGCAGGTTCTGGTAGCCCTTGCCGTCCACGTGGTAAAGTCCGTCTATCAAACCTATTCCCTCTTCCGTTGTGGGCTCCATCATCACGCATGCCGCCCCGTCGCCAAAAATTGGGCAGGTGTTTCGGTCCTCGTAGTTAGTCATGCTCGACATGTGGTCGCCCCCGCACACTATTATGCGGCTGTACCGGCCGCTGCGCAAGAACGACGCGCCCACCTCTATGGCGTAAAGGAAACCTGCGCAGGCAGCCTCCATGTCGAAGCCGTAGGCATTCCTCAGCCCCAGCTCCCCTATCACTATGCTTGCAGTCGAGGGGAAGTGGTAGTCGGGCGTGGTGGTGGCGCATATCAGCAGCTCCACACTATCGGGACTGGCACCAGTCTTGGCCAACAGCTGGCGGACGGCGCGTGTCATCATGTACGATGTGCCGCTTCCCTGCTCTGGCTTGAGAATGTGGCGCGTCTTCACGCCTATGCGCTGCATTATCCACTCGTCGCTGGTTTCCACGATAGTGGACATCTCCTCATTGTCCAAGATGTAGTCAGGCACATAGCCCCCCACACCCGTGATAGTAGCGTTGATTTGTTCCATCGTCTCTGGTGATGTTATAAAATCTCTTCTCTTTTCTCTGTGTGCGTGAAAAATAAAGCCGTGAGAGCGCTCAAGGCTCAGACACGGCTCTGTTTTCCCACATGTCAGTTTCAGGCTTCCTTCTCTATTGCCACCTTGCCGCGGTAGTAGCCGCACGAGGGGCAAACAGTGTGGTAAATGTAGAAATCGCCGCAGTTGGGGCAAATTGCCAGTGTTGGAGCTACCGCTCCGTCGTGGGTTCTGCGTTTCCGTGTGCGAGCCTTCGATTGTCTTCTTTTAGGATGTGCCATTTTCTTTCTCTTTTTTTATCTTTAGTTGTTTATATTCCTGTCATTTATCCGCCTGCCTTAGAGGCTGGGCGGTTACCGCGGCGGATTGGTTATTTCTTTAAGTGCGTCCCAGCGGTGGTCGCTCTCCTGGCTCTGGTTCGCCTCGTACTGGTCCAGCAGCCGTGCCGTCTCGCCGCTGCACTCACCATCAGCGTGCACGTGTCGCAAAGGAAGGCTGAGGGCAATGGTCTCATACACATGCCACGCCAAGTCCACCACTCCGTCGGGTCCCGTGGTTATCAGCTCGCCGCTGTCGCTGTCAGCCAGCCCTATGCGCGCTCTCAGCGTCTCCCGCCCGCTCACGGGCTGCGTCATAGGCTGCAAACACCTGTCGCACGTGACTTCCACCTCTCCTTCTATCTCCACCTCCAGCTCATATTCGCTTTCGGTGACGCGCCAGACCCTCATGTCCACTCTCACGCTGCCTCTCTCTATGTCCCTGCTCCCCACCGTGGCGAAGAAGCTGTCGTCCACTTCCCAGCTGCGTCTCTCCTCATCGTCAGTGAGCGCCTTCAGGTCAATGCGGAAGTCATTCATCAAATTACTCTCCCTTATCCGTTTTTCACTCTGCGCCCCACGGAGCGCACACCAGCGTTTGAGGCGCAAAGTTAATAAAAAATGCCGTCACGCCCAACAAAATGGAGCTAAATCTTTACTTCCCTGTGTTTTTTATGGCAAGTAAGGAAATGACTTTTATTTCCAGTGCCATTCCGCTGAACACAGATTGAACACTGTTCTTGCAGACAATGCGGGCGTTTTGCACCATTGCCTTGCCTCCGCCTCGCTACATATTGAAGAGGGTGAGATGGCGGTTCCATCCCTTGGAGGAGGCTGATTTTCTCAACTCTATACGGAAAGTTGTACCTTTGCCCAACTCGGAATTCTTCACGAAAATGCGCCCACGGTGGTACTGCTCCACAATGCGCTTGGCAAGCGAGAGCCCCAAGCCCCAGCCTCGCCGTTTGGTGGTAAAGCCCGGCATGAAAACTGCACTAAAATATTTAGCAGGTATGCCCTTGCCTGTGTCGCTCACCTCCACAGAGAAGAGCGTCTCCTCCTCGGCTGCCCTCACCTCTATCTCCCCCGCCCCCTCCATGGCGTCTATGGCATTTTTGCAAAGATTCTCAACCACCCACTCGAACAGTGGAGCTGAGAGCTGCACCATGAGCGGACGTTCGGGCAGATGACATTGCAGATGCACCTTGCCGCTGGTACGGAGCCCCATATAAGCGACCACGCCCTCAAGCAACTGACTCATGTTTTCCAAGCGCAGCTCTGGCAGCGAACCTATCTTGGAAAAGCGCTCCGCCACCCTTTGCAGACGCTTCACGTCACGGTCCATCTCTGGTATGAGTTGGTCGTCGGGATATGTCTCTTTTAGAACTTCCACCCACGCCATGAGACTGCTGATGGGCGTGCCAAGCTGGTGAGCCGTCTCCTTAGAGAGCCCCACCCACACACGGTTCTGCTCCGCCCTCTTGCTGCTGAGAATGGCAAAGAGAGCCACAATCACAAAGACAAGAACCACGGCAAGCTGCACGTAGGGATACCAGGCAAGGCGCTGAATCATGAGACTCTCGTCAAAACAGACCCGCCAACTGTCTACTCTGATAATATTGCCAGCCTGCTCCATATCTCTGGCTCTGCGCTCTATGGCGTGCAGCCTCTCCTCCTCTGTGGAGCCTTTCACGCTCAAGTTGCGGTATTCCTGCACCTGCCCCAAGCTGTCGAGAACCACCACTGGGATGTTGTCGTTTCCGTTCAGAACCTTCAGCACGAGGGAGAGGTCGGTGGACTCGTCAGCATTGTTGAGCGAGCGCATAGCCTCAGCCCAAACTTCCATGTTGCGCTGCTCCTCACGGGAGAGGTCGAGCACCAGGAAGTGGGAGACTACCAGCGAGACAGCTGCAATAACAGCCGCGACCCCTATCAGGAGCCACTTTACCTGCCTAATTCTGTCGGTCCATTGCATGTCTTAAGAATTAAACGTGTGGTTTTTCTTTTTATTGTGCGAATCTATGGCTATCTTTGCAACCGTGAAGCGGTTGTTACCTTTCTTTCTGGCTCTGTTGTGTGTGGCTTGCCACGATGAGCTGAACTACCCCGAAAGCGGCACGAGGAGGGTGGTGATAGTGTATATGATTGGAGAAAACTCACTATCGAGCAGCGCACAGTCGGACCTTAACGAGATTAGAGCGGGCTACTCGCAGATTCCAGACGACGGGAAGGTGGTGGTTTATTTCGATAACAGCCGCACCGACGTGAAGCCGCAAATAATTGCCTTTGATAATCAATTAGGAGAGCAGGTGGAGTTTGAGTATGGCACCGACGTGGTGAGCACCGACAGCCTCACGATGCAGAACACGCTGCGCTACATAGTGGATGCTAACCCTGCCGATGAATATGCCCTAATCCTATGGTCACACGGCAGCGGCTGGATTCCTGCCAACCGCGTGGCACAACAGCGCACCATAGGCGTGGACAACGGAAGCAACAGCACCTCCTCCAACTCGGGAACTGAAATGGACATCAGCACCCTGCGTGGAGTGCTTGAGGAGGTGGGCGTGCATTGGCAATATATAATGTACGACGCTTGCTTCATGCAATGCATAGAGGTGGCATACGAGCTGCGTGAAGTCACGGACTGGTCGATTGGCTCTCCTGCCGAGATACCAGCCGCAGGGGCAGATTACACCCGACTAATGCCCTACTTTTTCTCGGAAGAGACATTTGCGGCCGACATAACCCAGCAATATTTCAATCTTTACAGCGGCAACTATGGGCTGATAATTTCCGCCATACGCAGCGACCAGCTTAGCGCCCTCGCACGTGCCACAGCCAAGTGCCTCTCGCAGCTTAGCGACTTCCCCACCGACGGAATACAGAAATATTGCGAATACACCTCCTCAACTGGCTGGAAACCTGAATATTTCGACATGGCGAGCGCCGTATATCACTGGACTGGAGATGGGGAGACTTACCAGATGTGGGAGGAGGCGCTGTATGCCGCCATACCCTACCGCTACGCCACAAGCACCTGGCTCACAGCCTACAATGCGGTTAATTCCACGGTCACCGACCCCGACCACTGCGCCTCCGCCTCTATGTACGTTCCCATAGAGGGGCGGGATGCCGACAACGCTGCTTGGAGGCAATACGAGTGGTACCGCGACGCGGGCTACGCTTTGGATAAATAGCCAGCATGGCAATCAGCTCTGGCAGTAAACCATTACCTTAAGATATTATCAACTCATAAGGGAATCTATGAGGCGCAACTCCTCCTCGGAGAAGGGGGCGCAGTGCAAACAGCCAACATTGTCGAAGAGCTGCTGCACGGAGCTTACCCCAGCCAGCACGGAGGTTACCTCGGGCTGCTGCAAGACCCAGGCGAGAGCCATCTGGGCGAGTGTCTCGCCTCGCTGGCGGGCAAGGTCGTTGAGGGAGCGGAGCCTGGCAAGCAACTGGGGCGTGAGAGTGCTGCTCTTAAGGAAATGCTCCTCCGTCATGCGACTACCGGCAGGAATCCCATTTAAATAGCGGTTAGTGAGCAAGCCTTGGGCAAGCGGGGAGAAACTGATGAAACCTTTCCCCTCCTGCCCGAGGCACTGAAGTATGCCCTCCCGCTGAGGAGCGCGGTCGAGTATGTTGAGCCGCCCCTGATAGATAAGCAATGGAACACCATGCTCATGGAGAAATTCTATGCCATAAGTGAGGGCTTGCAAGGGCCAGCGGCTGATGCCCACGTATAGAGCGCGTCCGCTACGCACGGCATCCACAAGCGCTTGGAGCGTCTCGTCCAAAGGGGTATCGGGGTCGTAGCGGTGACAGTAAAAAAGGTCAACGTAGGGAAGTCCCAAGCGGCTAAGGCTCTGGTCGAGACTGGCGAGCAAATGCTTACGGCTTGCCCATGTGCCGTATGGTCCCTCCCACATGTCGTAAGCCGCCTTCGTGCTGATAAACAGCTCGTCGCGGTGGGCACTGAGGTCGTGGCGCAGGATTTGTCCGAGACGCTCCTCAGCGGCGCCAGGGCGAGGTCCGTAGTTGTTGGCGAGGTCGAAGTGGGTGATGCCATTGTCGAAAGCGGCAAGGGCTATCTCACGTGAGCGCTCATAGGGAGTGGTCTCCCCGAAATTGTGCCAGAAGCCGAGCGACACCTTGGGCAGCAACACGCCACTCTTGCCGCAGCGAGAATACCGCATTTCCTCATACCGCTTACTGTTTGCTGTATATTCCATAGTATCAACGCTTTATTTCTTTTAAAAAGGAAAAGAGGAGCCAACAAAGCCAGCCCCTCTCTATTACGGTGCCCGGAACGGGACTCGAACCCGTACGGCTGATAAGGCCAAGGGATTTTAAGTCCCTCGTGTCTACCAATTCCACCATCTGGGCGACCTAAACAGTTGCAAAGTTAACATTTTACCCTGAAACAGCGGCGAGAATGGACGAAAAAAGTGAGTTAGTTGTTTATACTTAGCGTGTCGTTGCCGTAATAGACCCGGTAGCGATAGAGCGACCTGAACTTTGTGAAGCCGAAATTATTCTTGCCCTCGTCGCTTACTACGCCAAGATTATTGAGGTTATAAGTTAGGTCGCAAGCCGAACAGTGGGCATAGCCGCCGCTCATGAGCGTGAGCTGCTTGGTTACCGAGCGCTCGGCGTAGCAGTTGCTGCACGCGAGGTCGTAGCAAGTGACCACGGAATAATCGTTGCCCAACTCGGGGATATTTGGCAGACCGACTATGAAGCCGCAAAGCCCCATGTAAAAGCCTGTGTAGCCATTGAGAGCCGTTTGCGTAGCCTCACCCGTGCCAGTGAGGTTGGTAAAGTAAAATTTGCCGTTGGAGAGCTTTATGGTACACCACTCTCCCTGGCTGTTGCAGGAGGTGTAGAGCTGCGAGATGCTGCTTACAGGCGTGTAAGAGAACTTTGCCGGCAGCGAGCTATATTTGTTGGTGGTAAGCGCATCAGAGCACGCCGTGGGCAGCAAAGCCCAGGCGGCAAGAATGAGAGCAATTCGACTAACAGTCCTCATCCGTTAATAAGTTTACGTTCCGCCTCCTCTATCTGCGCGAAGTTGAAGCCCTGCCACACCTGCTCCATGAGAGCGGCTATCTGGGGATTGCAGAGATTTCCTATGCTGCCCTCGTGGGTGTGGTGCACCTCTTTTACGGGCGAGAACTTTCCAGCCTCTATGTCGAGCGCCACTTTCTTATATGCGTCGCGGAAGGGCATTCCACTGGCAGCAAGGCGGTTAACCTCCTCCACCGAGAAAATAAGGTCGTAGCGCGGGTCGTCGAGAATATGGGGTGTTATCTCCATGCGGCTGACTATGTAGGCGGTCATGCGGAGGCAGTCGCGCAACTCATCGAAGGCTGGAAGGAAGACCTCTTTTATAAGTTGCAAGTCACGGAAGTATCCGCTGGGCAAGTTGTTCATAATTAGCGTTATCTGCCCTGGCAAAGCCTGAATCTTATTGCAACGGGCACGAATGAGCTCAAACACGTCAGGATTCTTCTTGTGAGGCATTATGCTGCTGCCCGTTGTGCACTCCTTGGGCAACTTCACGAAAGCGAAGTTCTGACTGTTGAAGAGGCATGCGTCGAACGCCAGTTTTGCCACTGTGCCAGCCACCGAGGCAAGGGCAAACGCCACGTTACGCTCCATCTTGCCACGCCCCATCTGGGCATAGACCACGTTGTAGTCCATGAAATCGAAGCCAAGCAAATCGGTGGTCATCTGGCGGTTGAGAGGGAAAGAACTGCCATAGCCAGCGGCACTGCCAAGAGGGTTGCGGTTGGTGAGGCGGAAAGCCGCCTGAAGGAAGAGCATATCATCGACAAGGCTCTCGGCATAAGCCCCGAACCACAGACCAAAACTGCTGGGCGTAGCCACCTGCAAGTGGGTGTAACCTGGCATGAGGTCGGCTTTGTGACGCTCGCTCTGGCGCTGCAACTCGGCAAATAGGGAGCGGACATCCTCGGCAATAAGCTTGAGCTGGCGGCGAGTGAAGAGTTTGAGGTCTAACAAAACTTGGTCGTTGCGGCTGCGGCCGCTGTGAATTTTCTTTCCCACATCACCCAGCTTACGCGTGAGCATAAGCTCTACTTGCGAGTGAACATCCTCTACGCCCTCCTCTATCACAAAGTCTCCGCTAACCGCCTGGGCATGAATCTTCCGCAATTCGGCAAGCAAAACCTTCAACTCCTCTGGCCGCAACAGCCCAATGCTTTCCAACATGGTGATATGAGCCATACTGCCCACCACATCATGTTCCGCCAGCAGGAGGTCGAGCTCACGGTCACGCCCCACGGTAAAGCGCTCAATCTCTGAGTTTATCTCGTATCCCTTATCCCAAAGTTTTGCCATCTCTCCTTAGTCTATAATTAATTAGCCTATAATTAATAATGTAACATCGCCAGCATATCGGCAAACTTCTCCACCCCGCTCTGCAGTTTGCCCTTCAGCATCTGCTTCATGAAAAAGTTTAGCTCAGCGCCAAGGGTCACTTTCAGCGCGCTGCCAGCCTCGCCCTCGGGCAGTAGCTGCATCCACAGAGTGGCTTGCACGGGCGAGCCTTCTGTCTCACATTTCACGAGTTTGGACCATTCTCTCTCCACTATTCTCAGCGTTATACTGCCCAACATGGAAACATCCACTGTCATGGTATCTGCCGTAAGTTGCATTCCTTGAAGAAGTTGCGCCATCTGGTCAATCTGCGAAGGGTCAGCCTTGTCGCCCATCTGCTGCAAGAGCAGGTCACGCATGGCGGGGTCGCTGGCGCTCTGGCGAAGAATCTCCAAATTGTTCATGTCGCTAAGCCTCTCATACACACTCTCCACTGGATATGGGATGTGCTTCACGCTGCTTTCGTATTTAGTCATTTGCGGTCAGATTGTCGGATTCCAATGTGCGGGGTCGCTGCGCCACTGGTGCAGAACCTCTATGTCGCTCTCCTTTATATATCCTATGTTCAGCGCCTCAGCCACCACAGCCTCGTAGTTGGTGAGGGTGAGAAGGGTGACCCCTGCCTCGGCAAAAGCCTCCTTGGCAACAGGGAAACCGTAGGTGTAGGACGCTACCATGCCCACCACCTCATAACCAGCCTTTCGCAGGGCATCGACAGCCTTAAGGCTACTGCCGCCAGTGCTGATGAGGTCTTCCACCACAACCACCTTACTGCCAGTTTGCAACTCCCCCTCTATGAGGTTCTCCAGACCGTGGTCCTTTGGTTTGCTGCGCACGTAGGCAAAGGGAAGCCCCAACGCATCAGCCACAAGCGCCCCCTGGGCTATCGCCCCAGTGGCTACACCGGCGATAGCCTCCGCCTGGGGAAAGTTCTCCAAAATGAGGCGTGTTATCTCTGTCTTCACGAAAGAGCGCAGGGCGGGATAGGAAAGCGTCTTGCGATTGTCGCAGTAGAAAGGTGACTGCCAGCCGCTCGCCCATGTGAAGGGATTGTCGGGTTGCAGTCTTACAGCTTTCACATTCAGCAACTTAGCTGCGAATATTTGTTCTAATGTCTTCATACGAATAGGTTTGGTTTTCCAGCGCAAAGGTACGAATTATTTATGTGAACAGGGAAGATATAAGGAGAAATCTGCTTATAGGGTCTCGTCCAAGTCGGGGAGTGAGCGCAATATCTCTTCAGCCTCAAAGCCGCGGCTGGAGGCAAAGCGCAACAGTTTGGCTCTATGCTCGTAGGGCGAGGCAGCCTTGACGGAGCGTGATTTAGCCGCCAGCAAGGCAGAGAGAGAGCGGCGGTATTCAGCGTCAGGAATGGCGCTTAGACCCGTCTGGCAGTCAACGTCGTTTATGCCAAGATGCCGCAAACAATAGAGAATCTTCACCCTGCCCCAGCCGCTGAAGCGGAACTTGTCGAGACTATACGCCCTGGCAAAACGGCTCTCGTCGATGAATCTCTCACTCACGAGCCTTGCTATTATGCGTGCCCTCGCCTCTGGAGCCAGCCCCCATTTCTCGAGTTTCGCATCAATCTGCGAGGCGCACTGCTCGCTGGCACTGCATAGAGCCGCCGCCTTGGAGAGAGCCTCTTTTTCCGTATATTCGCGTCTCATGGCAAATGGCAATATAAGATTCTGTCGTTGCCGAAGCGGTCCTGCCTAACTTCCACCCCCACGAAGCCCATGGCTGAGAAAAGTGCGGCACATTCGGCTGAAAGATATTGGTTTATCTCCATGAAGAGAGAGCCGCCACTTGTAAGATGAGATAGTGCGAACTGCCCTATGGCTCTGCAAAAGAGCAAGGGGTAGTCGTCCAGCACGAAAAGAGCCTCATGAGGCTCATAATTAAGCACATTTCGCTCCATATGGCTCGCCTCGCAACGGCGCACATAAGGCGGATTGCTCACCACTATGTCCCAGCGTCTCGGCTCCGCGACGGGATGGAGTATATCCTTAAGCTCAAAAAGAACATCTACCCCAAGAGCGGCAGCATTCTCACGCGCAATGGCGAGAGCCTCGGGGCTAACATCCCAGGCTGTGAGGCGGAAGCGCAACTCTGGCAAGAGAGAGAGCGAGACAGCGATGCAGCCGCTGCCCGTGCCTATATCCAAAACGCTTGCCCCCGCAGGAGCTACCTCTACGACGCTACGCACCAAATCTTCCGTCTCGGGGCGTGGAATTAGGCAACCAGGGCGAACGATGAACGTGTGACCACAGAAACGAGCCTTGCCCAACACATACTGCACGGGCTCGCCAGAGAGCAGACGGGAAAGAATATTTTGCAAATCAGCCTTGTCTTCTGCCGATAAATCACTATCTTTGCCCAAGATAAGGTCGGTCTGCGAGAGGTGAAACCTGTCTTCAGCGACACAGCGCGCCACAGCCCTCGCCTCTCCCTCGGGATAGAGGGCGGAGAGTTGGCGGGCGAAGTTGGTAAACAGACTTATCGGCATAGACTGGCGGATATCTGACGCAAACTTACGGAAAAAACGCTAAACAGTGAAACCAAACACAGAGAAAATAGACGAACTCTACATGCGGCGCTGCCTGCAATTGGCGCGCGGCGGAGAGGGCAACACCTCACCAAACCCCATGGTAGGAGCGGTGATTGTGCACGAGGGCAGGATAATCGGTGAGGGTTACCATATAAAATGCGGAGGACCACATGCCGAGGTGAACGCCATAGCCTCGGTTAAAGAGCCGCAATTGCTCTGCCAAAGCACTATGTACGTGAGTCTTGAGCCTTGTGCCCACTTCGGCAAAACCCCTCCTTGTGCCGACCTTATAGTGGAGAAGCGCATAAAGAGAGTGGTAGTGGGCTGCACCGACCCCTTCGCAAAGGTTAATGGACTGGGAATAAAAAAACTGCGAGACGCGGGCATCGACGTGACGGTGGGTGTGCTGGAGGCTGAATGCCAACGGCTGAACAGGCGCTTTTTCACCCGCCAGACATTAGGGCGACCATATATAATATTGAAGTGGGCGCAGAGTGGCGACGGCTTCATAGACCGCCTGCGTGCGGAGCATTCTGCGGAAAGCCCCGCAAGGCTCTCCACCCCTATAACCCAAACTCTTGTGCATCAATTGAGGGCAGGCTGCGACGCCATACTCGTGGGGACCCGCACAGCCTTGCTCGACAATTCCTCGCTCACTGTGCGTCTGTGGACTGGCACTAATCCTTTGCGCCTGGTCATCGACCCTAAGGGGACGCTGCCGCAGAGGCTGCGCGTCTTCGACGGGGAAGCGTCCACGAGAGCCTATGTGCAGGAAGGAGCGGAACCTGCATACGCGAGCCACGAGGGAGTTACAGTAGTGAAAGTGGAATATGAGGCGAGCATGACGCGTAAGATAATGGACGATTTGGCAGCAGAGCAGGTGCAGTCACTCATTGTGGAGGGCGGAGCGGCTACCCTCGGGACATTTATCAGCGAGAATCTATGGGACGAGGCACGAGTCGAAACTGCCCCCACAAAGCTCTCCGCTGGCGTGGAAGCTCCCAGGTTGAGCAATGCCCTACTTGTGAGCCACGAGGTGGTGGACGGCAATTTGATAGAGCTTTATGCCCGCCGCGGAGTGTGAAATAGTAAGGGAAAAGGGCAAAATAAATGCTAAATTATCTGTATATGCGACAATAAGCGAGAGCAATTCTTCATTATCTGAAAAATTAATCTTACTTTTGCACGTTGCAATGTACCAAAATGAGCACTGAGACCATAGGATGAAGAAATATACTTATCTTTTGTTGCTGGCGCTGGTCATGCCTTTCGTGCTTGCGTCCTGCCTCAGCGACGAAGAGACGGAAACGGACGACTACTGCTACATTTCTGGCTTCACGTTAGGTTCTATGAAACGAACCCTGTTCACCATATCCACTGATGGCGTGGACAGCGCCTATACCACAACTTTCGCCGGCAGCCTCTTCCCGATGACCATAGACCAGAGGGCGCTCACCATTGAAAACAAAGACTCGCTGCCCCTACGCACCGTTGTGAATAAAGTGCTCACAACCATCTCCTTCGAAGGCGGACTTATCTGGCGCAAAACCAACCCCACTGACGAAGACACGCTCTGGACCACATACAGCAGCTCCGATTCCCTCGACTTCACCGAACCTCTCGACTTTGCCTGCATAGCTACCGACGGCAATTCCTACCGCACTTACACGGTGACTCTTAACGTGCATAAGCAGAAAGCCGACTCCACCATCTGGAACAACTTAGGCGAGACCGACGCTCTTGAGGGCATGGAGGCACGCCGCGCTGTCTGTGTCGACGGGCAGATAAGGGTGCTTGGCGAGGACGGTTCTGGCTCTCTCGCATGCGCTCAGCATCCCACGGGAACGGGCGGTGACTGGGTCACCTTGCAAACCAGCGGAACATTCGGTGCAGACGTGACCACTCTGCAACAGCAGGGCAGCTCTTTCTATCTCTCCACCGCAGGCGGCGAGGTGCTGAAAAGCTCCGACGCTGTGGATTGGACCAGCGCCGGCGTTCCTGCCGAGGAGGGGCTTCAACTGGTAGCCGCCAGCCCCAGTCGCTTATATGCCCTGCTGGGCGGTAAGCTCATGAGCAGCGATGGCGGTCCATGGCAAGAGGAGAGCCTCGATGACGAAAGCCAATATCTCCCCTCGCGGCAAGTCTACAGTTTCTCTTACCAGCTTCCTGACGGGCAAAACAGGCTGATGCTTGTAGGGGCAAGAGACAATGAGGAAGACCTGACTTGCATGGTCTGGGCCAAGACGTGGGACGAGACGAGCGAGGAACCAGGCTCAACATGGATGTTCTACGTGCCCAACGGCACAGACAAACGACGCTGCCCCGTGATGGAAAACCTCAACGTGGTGGCATACGACGACGGCTTTCTCGCCTTCGGGGGAGCCAGCAGAGACGGGCGTTATACGGCTATGGACAGCGTGCTGTACAGCCGCGACCACGGCATAACATGGAAGCCCTATGACGATTACGACATGGATGTGGACCCTCTCATACAGGAGACGGCACAGAATGCCCAGTGTATTTGCTCAACAGTGGACGACGACCAGTTTCTCTGGCTGTTCGTGGACAATGAAGTATGGCGCGGACGAATAAACAGGTTAGGCTTCCTCAGGCAGGACCCCAATTAAGCGGTCTCGCATGCCTTTCGCTTTCGCTGTTGCTTTTGCTGGGCACACAGGGCGTAAGCGCGCAAGACGACGATGAAGAGTATCAGATGGAGATAGGCGCGGCAGTTGGCACAGACTTCTATTTGGGCGATGTTAACAGCACCCCTTTTAGTCACGCAAGTGCTATGGGAGGTGTGATAGTGAGAAGAATATTCAACCCCAGAATGGTGCTGAAGGGGGATTTGGCTTTCGGCCACCTCAGGGGAAGCTCCGAAGGGCGCTTCATCCCCACAGACGCCAACATGGCGGGAGCGGACGGCGGTCTGCCCACAACGGTTAACTTCAAGCGCAATGTGGCTGAGCTCGGCGCGCAGTTTGAGTTCAACTTTTGGGGATACGGCATAGGAGAAGAATATAAGGGGAACAGCCGCATCACTCCTTACG
>JAJPYT010000035.1 GCA_021204845.1 Prevotellaceae bacterium
CTCCCTCGACATGCACGTCAACCGCGGTCCAGTAGCGGTCCGGATCGTCCTGAACATAGCTGGCGAACGAAGACATTGTGTTGGGCAGATAGAGAGTCTCATCGTTGTAAGTCACGGAGGTTTCTCCGTCGAAGCCCGTTGCCGTGGTGGTGCCACCCTCAATCACGTTGCAAATTGGAGTGGAAACACTGTTGGCGTAAAGCACTACGTTCTGCCCATACTCTGGGTCGAGGGCGAGAGAATCCGCATTGTTAGCGTTGGTGCCAGGACGATAGAAGCCCTGAACGCGAACGCGGTAGTAGCCGTCAGCCAGACCCGTTACAGTCTGTGACACGTCGAACGAAGTGTTGTTGTAGCACTCGTAAGCCTCATAAGAGCCACTCTCTGTGCCACCATCGCGGGTCACAGTCCAGAAGTCGTTGGTATCGCCACCAGCCACTCCCTCGAAGTTGGCATTGATAAGAGCGGCGGTGATGTCGCCAGGATTCTCCTCGGAGGAAGTCTCCAGGAAAGGATACTGCACATAAGCCGTGAAGCCGGAAGCCATTGAGCTGATATAGTTCTCTATCTGCTCCTTGCTCTCGTATCCGTCATCTATGGCGGCTCCAATCTCGTCGAGCAAGTCCTCATATCCTTCGTAGTCGCTCTCTACCTCACCCATCAGGTAATCGCTGTAGATGGTGAAGTTATATTCCAGAGTGGAAGCGAGCTCGATAGCCTCGTTGGCGTAATCCATAGCCTCCTGCAACTGCTCCATCACGGCGGTAATTGTCTCCTCGTCGTCTTCCGGGCAATCGTCGGCGGCAACTATAGCGTTCTGCAAGAGCTGGTCGGCCTGGTTGATGTACATAGCCTCATCCTCCAAGACGGCTGCCTGTTCCTTCATAGCCTGCATGGCGGCATACAAAGCGGAGATGCTCTCTCCAGCGTAGGAGAGGGTGAACTTACTGGCATATACCCAGTTGCAATTTGTGCTGACGAGGCGAAGTCCGAATGTGAGATCACCACCTGTGTGGTAGAACACGTGCTTGGGATGCTCCATCAGTTGGTTGGTTGTGCCCGCGGCAACTAACGAGTTCCACAGCTCCTCATCGTGTGTCATTTCCGTTGTGGTCTCTACAAGCCCGTTGGTATAAAGGTAAACTCCAGAAGGCATATCCGTGCTGTGCTGGGCAACCATGCTGCAAGAAAGCACGTAAGAGCCTGCTGGCAAGTCAGTGATGGTCTGGTGAACATCCTCGTCGCCAAGGCTGCCGCTGCTTGCTACCCATCCTTGAATGGCGTGGTTGTAGGTCTCATTGTCGTTATAATCCCACAGGTTGCAGTCGCTGTTGGGGAAGGTATCGCCGCTGTATACAAGCACGCCGGTGGTGTTCTCCCAGGGGTCCAAAACGCCGTCAGAGAAGTCGGCATTCTGCAGATAAAGGAGAGTGACATCTATGGGATTGTCCTCGGTGGCATATTGTAGTGCATCTTCCAGCAAGCCTTTCAGCAGGTCAGTGTAAGCGTCTATTTGTGCCTGAATCTCCTCCGCGCTGAGGTCGCAATTGGTGTAATGCTCTGACATTGAGTCGTAGAGGTCAGCCAACGTGTCGGAGATATCGTCGAAGCCAGCCGCGTTGTATGTGTCACGGTCGGATTCCATTGTCTCGAGGTAGGACTGGAAATTCTCGTATGCTTGTATGTCAGCCTTCACGACTGCCACTTCTGCCTCAAGCGCCTCGTTTCCTGCTATCAGCTCGTCGTCAGTGGCGTCGCCGTTCAACAGATTCTGGGCAGTGGCGATGGCAGCCTGCAATTCAGAGAGAACCGCGGTGCTGTAGTGATAAGTCTCAGTGTCGGTGTAAGCCTGGGCCGCCTCAATGCTGTTCTGCAAGATAACGTAGTAAGCACTTCCCTCGAAAGCTCCATAATACATGAGCTCGAAGTTGTCGGCTGCTATCCAGTTGGCGTCTGTGTAAACGGTGCGCAAGCCGAGAGTAACGTCACCGCCCGTGCTTACGAATGTCAGCTCAAAGTGCTCGGGCACTCCGTTGCCCGTGGCTATGGAGATATAGTTGTCAATAGTTCCGCCTGTGGCGAACAGATGCACGCCAGATACGGTAAGGGCAGTATTATCTTGCTGGACTGCAATGGCATCTGCGCTCAGCTTATACTGACCTGCGGGCAGGCTCTTCATGGTCTGGCTCAGCTCACCGTCTCCGATGTTCCTGGATACTGAGGTGTTCTCACCGAACTGATTTCCGCTGGATGCCCAGGCCTCAATGAAGCCACTGACGAAGGGGTTTACCTCCGCTCCCTCGTGATTGATGTAAGTGACGTCTTCATTGGTGTAGCTTGCGCTCTGGTATCCAAGGTTCGTGGCACTTGTGCCGCTTACGAACGTGCAATCCCATCCGCTAATGTCGCCAGTGGAGAAGTCGTTGTTCTCAATGAGAGAGGTGACATCCACCGGATTGTCTTTAGTCGCTCCACCCATCAGAGCGTCCTTTACGGCAGCGCTCAACACGTCACTTGCGGCTTCTATCTCTTCCAGAGTCGCGCTGCTGTTGTTATACACAGCTGAGGCGTCACTCGTGTCAATGCCAGCTTCCGCGGCTTGCAGCAGTGTCTCATAGAGAGTTACGAGAGCCTCGTAATTGGTATAATCCACGAACTCCCAGTCGCAGCAGTTGTTGCTGTCAGAGGGGTCGAGGAAGGCATAGACGGCATTGGGATAGGTGCCATCGTCCTTGATGAAGCCCCAGTAGCCTGTCTGCTCACCGTAAACAGTGTCTGTCTCCACCACTTTTATGCGGTAGAGGTGGTTGGCCGCGTCTTGCTCCGTGATGTCGAATAAGTTGTGACCTTGACCATCCATGTCGATGTGCATCTCGCCAAATCCGTTGTAGGCATAGAGATTGCTCCCTTCTTCCGCACTGATAAGTCCAGAGATGAAGGTGTACTTCTGGGTAGAGATGTTCATGAAAGTCCAGCCCGTGTTGCCATCGTCGTCAGTCTCCTGGGAGATTTTGTAAGTAATAGGAGTGCTGGCATCGCTGTTCTCCACCAACATGAGAGAAGTTGACCAACTGTACCAAGAGGTAGAACCGGCGAGGTACAGACCGTCGGAATCGGCATTCCTTACCATGTAGCTGCGGCCAGAAATAAGTTCAGACGCCGCGGTCGGCTGCTCGGGGGCTGTCCACTGGGCATAGGCAGCCATGCCCATCAGGCACGCTACCAGAAATGAAAGTGTTCTGTTTTGCATACGAATAACGTTAAAAGAATTAGTTCATGCTTTTCACTGTCACAAATATACTGCTTTTGCGGCTATTTTGCAATCAGCACATGACACCAGTGCCGCTTTTAGTGATTATTAACACTATTGCCATGGCATTACAAAGAGAGCCATCCCAAGCATTAAACCCAGAGGATGGCTCTCTTTATTATGGAATTACCGCTACGAAGCGCTTACTTCACCAGCACTTTCCGCACGTGAACCGAGCCGTCAGCCATCGTGGTCTTCACGATGTTGATGCCCTTCACGAGGCTGGGCAACTGCTTGCCGTCGATGCTGTAAATGGCGGTTGCAACGGCTGTTCCAGCTGCCTCTGCGCCCTCAATGGCTGTGGTGGTGTCCTCACTTGGCTCGGCTGTTCCGAGATATGTGAGCGTCCACTTGTCCCAAATGGTCCAGTCCTCAGAAATGAGAGCGGTCTTACGGATACCGATTGTCACCTCGTCACCCTCGTTCTCAACCTGGAACTGCAAGGTATTCTGATAGAGCCCAGCCTCAAACGCGTCATTGGCAGTTGCCATGCTGTAGGGAACGTTCCAAACGCCGTCGGTAGTGCCGCTTGTGAGAGTGTTGTAAGCCTCCGCGTCGCTCTTTATGCTGAGAAGGCGTGTAGCCTTGTCACCAGCGAAGAGGTCAGCGTTATAAGCCAGAGTGTCTACATCGTTGGCATTCACAGTCTCGGCATATCCAGTGGCACGGTAGAAGCCCTGAACGCCAAGGCGATAGTAACCAGCCGCAAGGCCGTAAATAGTCTGGCTGATAGTGTTGCCGGCAGCGAGGTTGTACATCTCGAGGCAACCTTCGCCAATGCCCACACTGCCGTCAATCTCCCAGCCGAACGTGCTGCCCTCTCCCTCACCGTCTACGCTCTCATGGGTAAGGATAACAGGCGTAATATCCGCGGGATTCTCTTCTGTAGCGTCGAGATAATCATACTGGGCGTATACTGTGAAGCCAGACTTCAGGGCAAGAATATATTCCTCAACCTTGGCGTTAGTCTCCACTACACCATCCTGAATTACTGCGGAAACATCATCTATCAGCTGGGGGAAGGAGGTCTCCGAGCTTGCCTCTATCTCGCCAAGACGATAATCGTTCGTGTAATTGTAGAGTTCTGTAAGCTCCGTGGTAAGGGCGAGAGTCTCCTCACCGAAAGCTATTGCCTCTTTCAGGGCTGCCACAGCGGCAACGCAAGCGTCAGTGTCATTCGCGTCGAGAGCGTCCTCTGCCTGGTCAACGGCTGCGTTGATTACGGTCTTTGCCTCGGTGGTGAAGAGAGAACTCTCTGCCAACGCAGAAGCCTCGGCTATCAACTCGTTGATATAATCGCTATAAGAACTTGCCTCGTTGCCCTCGTAAACCAAACGGAAGTTGTCAAACAACACCCAGTCAGCTGAAGCGTCGCGTATTCCTATGGTGAGGTCGCCTGCCTCGGTCATCAGCACGTTCAGCGTGTTGTTGTAGTGACCAAGGTAGAAGAACACGTTGGCTCCCTCCATGCTGGCAGGGATATAACCAGTAGTGCCGTCGCTCAGTGTGGCTGTAGCGTCGGACCGCCACGATTCGTTGCTGTCGGTGTTGAAGTAGAGCTGCTCCACATTTCCATCTTCAGTTATGCCAGTGATAACGACTGACTGCTCGTTTCCGGCAGCGACCGCATAAAGCTCAGCGTTGAAGCCGTCGCCCGCGTCGTCACGCTCCAGAGCCTGGCAAGAGAGGGTGTAAAGTCCGGCAGGCATGCCGCTGAATGTCTGGCTGATATCGAAAGCAGTCTCGTAAACCTCAGCGTTACCGGAGTTAATCTCGGCAATGGTGGCACCGCCCTCCAGCTCGTTTTCCTGCACCATTCCGCCCCATGCCGGTGTGGCGCTTCCGTCGGCAATGTCCCAACCTGAGAAGTCGACATCAAAGCTGTTGTTCCTGATAACGACGCTTATATCCTGCCCTGCCTGCACATTCTCTCTTACGTAGCCGACAATCATGTCGCTCACTTTGTCGCTGATAGCGGAAATGTCGTCACTGGTGAGAGTTCCGTCGTCGTAGCCAGCCTGCAACTCGTCCTGACGATAAGTGGAGAGTTCGTCCTGCAAGTCTGTCCAGCCGCTCTCCTCAGCCACGGTTTCCACGGAAAGGATATATTC
>JAJPYT010000138.1 GCA_021204845.1 Prevotellaceae bacterium
GTATCATAGTATCATTCCTTGTATATATAGGGGAATGATACTATGATACTTTGGAGAGTGTGTGTCAAAATGGAACGGTGAACGGCGAAGCCCTCATCGAAGATAAACCCTCAGCGAAGCTAATCGTAGAGAAGCCAAGCGGCATATAGGGAAAAGAGCGCCGAAGGTGCTCTTACCGCTGGCAGATTTCCTGTTTTGACACACCCCCTTACGACTTGGTGGAGTGCCCTCGGCACTCGGACAGCTTGTGTTTTATGGCGGATTTCCCATTTTGACACGCCCTCCATTGCGTATTTCCTATTGTCGTTAGGCAGGGTTCCATGGTGACAGAGATTGGAGGCTCTCGTACTGCTTGGGTGTCATGCTCTAATGCGTTAAGTTAAGAGGCTTTGGCGTGTTAAATTAAGAGGCTTTGAGGGCTACGTTGCTTACTGCTAATGCGGTTATTTTATGACAATTATACGGGTTACTATGGCTTTCTTGCCTTCCGCATTGCTTGCCACCACGTTGTAGACCCCGCTGCTTACGTGGCGACCCTGGCGGTTGCAGCCGTTCCATGTGAAGCGTCCGCCATTGCTGGTACCGCTCCAAACGAGCTGACCAGTGGAGGTGCATATCTTCACCTCGCTGTCAGCTGTGAGACCATCGATGGTGATGAGACCTGTATAAGAGGGAGGCACGGGATTGGGATAGGCGAGGACGTTATCTTTGGAGAGTTTCTCCTCTGGCTCTGTTGCGTCCGCCATGTAGCTGCAAAGCCCTACGTCAGTGCCAATCATCACGAGACCCGAAGTGGGGTGAATGGCAATGCACTGGATGTTGTCGCTAAGGAGGGGGCTGCCTGCCGCCTGGAAGTGCTGGAGCATCTCCTGCCCGTCGGCACTGACAAGATAAATGCCGTTGCCGCTGGTGCCTATCCACTTGCGGTTTGCCCCATCCACGGCAATGCACGTGACGGGAACGCCAGAGAGCAGGTAGTCGGCAAGCCCGGAGCCATCGTTGCGGGCTATTTTCACCTGCAAGAAACGGAAGTCGGAGGAGAAGTAATCAGTAGGGTTCTCGATGACGAAAAGACCTAAATTAGTGCCGCACCACACTTGGCCGTCGAGGTCTTCGGTGAGGCAATAAAACTGGTCGGGCGCATAGGAAGTGCCGTCCTCGTTTATGATGGTGGAACGAAGGATGTGCTGCCCCGAAGTGGCTGAGGATGAGGAAAGAGAGCCGCCAAGAGTGAAGCCGAAGAAGCCACGGTTGGTGTTGCGGCGGCAGTTTAGGAAATTGACACCCGACGAGGTGAAAAGGTAATCGTCGCAAGTCTGAGTGTTGGAGATTTCGCTGTAGTAAAGCGCCCGCCACTGCCCCGAGGGAGTAAGCACACGCACTATGGTGTCAGTGTTCTGGTTTGCCATCCAGAGGTTGCCCTCGGAGTCGAATTGCAGAGCCACGGCGCAGTTGTAGTTGTAATATTTATCGCCCGTGTAGGAAGACATTGGCTGTATGGGGCTGTTGGCATAGTTATATAGCCCCATGAACTTAGTGTCGCGATACTCGTAAATACCTGTACGATAAGGGCTTGCGTAGTGATGGGTATCATCGAAGGGGTCTTGCACGAGGTTTGTGGTGTTGTACTGGTTTATTTCAGGATGCAGCTCAGCGGGTGTCTCCTCGTCGAAGTTGGTCCAGACGCCATCCTCGTAATACATGGCAGTGGTGGCATTGTAGACGGCATAGTCTGTGTTTATTCCACCTGCCACAAGCAAGCGCTCTCCCACGTACTGCATGCGGTAAGAGAGGTCGCGCACGGGGCTGTTGGGCTGAATGGGGCCCGATGCGAACTCGTAGGTGCCGTCGGAGAGCAGGTGGTAGCCGCGAAGCCCCTGCAGCTGGTCGCTGTGCCAGTAGAGTCCGCCCGCCTGGTTGTATTCGGAGGGGGCGTAAGTCACGTCGGCAAGGGTGAAATCGGAGGAAAGCGCCCAGTTGTCGGCAATATGCCAGTTGTCGGAATTAGAGGCGGCGTAGACCTGCTTGTTGGAAGCGATGTAGGTCTTTTCCTGCTCGGGGCGAACGCCCGTCACGCTCATGCCCAAGTTGTATGTGTCGAGAATCACCATCTCCTGCATATCCACAGTGAGGAAACCGAAGTCGGTGCAAACATAAGCCAGAGAGCCGTCGATGGTGACTCCATTAACGGTTTTGCCAGTGAGGGAGCTGTTCTTCAGACCAGGGAGATTCCAGATATTGTCGGAGAGGTCCATAATGTCGAAGTTCCCATTGTCGTAAATAAGGAGCAGGCGACGCGCCTCGGAACTATAGGCTATATAGCTGATATGCACATCGTTGAGGTCGTTGAGGCAGTCGTAAGTGCGGACACTCTCGTCATCTGTGTCGTAACAAAGCAAGTTGCCGTTCATAAGCCCGTAGACCTTGCTGCCCACGGTAAGATTTTGCGTGGCAATCCAGTAGGAGGGATATACCTGCCACGAGCCTATCGTCTGCGCCCGGCAAAGCAGGGGCGAGAGGGCAAGGCAAAGGGAGAGGAGGGAGGTTTTCAGCATTGCAGCAGGAATTGGGCAAGTTTCTGTGTGGCACGGCCGCGGTGGCTTATGCGATTCTTCTCTTCGGGCCCCATCTCGGCAAAGGTGAGCCCTGTCTCCTCTGGTTCGAAAACGGGGTCGTAGCCAAAGCCGTCGGTTCCCCGCAACTGCGTTACTATCTGTCCTTCGACAATGCCGTCGAAGAGATGCTCTTCACCGTTTTGTATGAGCGCTATGACGGTGCGGAAGCGCGCCTTGCGGTTCTGCTGCCCCTGCAGCTTGTCGAGCAGGCAGCGTATGTTTGCGGCGCTGTCGTGGGCAGCCCCATAGCCGCAGATGGAGCCGTAGCGCGCTGTTACCACGCCCGGCTGTCCGCCAAGAGCCTCGACCTCGAGACCTGTGTCGTCGGCAAAGCAGTCGAGCCCGAAATGCTCGTGAACGTAGCGCGCCTTTTGCAGGGCGTTGCCCTCCAGCGTGTCGCTGGTCTCGGGGATATCCACTGTGCAACCTATGTCGGCAAGTCCGAGAACCTGGAACTCACCGCCCAGAATCTGACGGATTTCACGGAGCTTATGCTCGTTGTTTGTGGCCATGATTAGCTGTCTCATACTGATTTCTTTATTATGTCGAAGCCTTCACCGAACACTCCTTCAACGTTGCTCATGGTTACAAAGGCTTGGTTGTCAATGCGTCTTATAAGATTGAATATCTGTCGGCTCTCGGTTTTTCTCGCCATGATGAGCAGCACAGGGCGCTCCTCCTTGCTGTACCATCCCTGCCCTCTGAGAATAGTTACCCCTCTGTCCACCTCGTTGCAGACCGCCTCTGCTATCTGCGCGTATTGGTTGCTGATGATAATGAACTGCACACTCTGCCGCCTACCGTTGACCACGTAATCGAGGAAAGTCATGGAAATGAGCATGGTGAGATAGCCTATTACCATTGACTCAACGCTGCGGAAGATGAGATAGCTGCAACTGATGATGATAATATCCAGATAGAGCATCAGGCGACCCAGCGAGACGTTCCAGAATTTGTTTATGCAACTGGCTATTATGTCCGTGCCTCCCGTGCTGCCCCCCGCGAGAAAGACGAAAGCCAAGCCGAGCCCTTCGAGCAAGCCTCCTATGGTGCAAGCCATAAAGGTCTGGTCTCCAACGAGTTTAAGCAGATGTTGCGTGCCATCAGCGTCAGTCTCCGTGATGAAATCCTGCAAGATACCAATGGCGGCAGACACAAGGAAAGTGGCGATGATAGTGCGCAGGCTGTAGCGCCAGCCCATGTAGTGGAGGGCGGCTATGAGAAGGCCCGTGTTGATGATGAAATAGGAATAGTTAGCATGAAAGCCCGTGGCATAATAAATAAGGGCTGAGATTCCGCTCACACCGCCTGTGGTGATGCCGTATGGCAGCATGAAGCAGGTGAAGCCGACCGCATAAGCCAGCAGCCCGACAATTATTTGCGCGTAGTCCCTTAGCGTTCCCTTCATCCTTTTATGACATTGAATCCGTTTCCGTAAGCTCCCTCGACGCGGTGCTGCGTGACAAAAGCGTCGGGGTCGATAGAGCGAATTATGCGTAGCACCTTTATGGCTTCCCGCTTGTGAACTATCACCACGACGATATTGAGCTGCACGTGTGAATAGCCGCCCTCGCCGTAGAGGAGAGTCATAGTATGCCCCGTGCGGCGGCGTACCTCGTCGCAAATGGCTGTGTCGTGTTTCGTGTAGATTGTTATCTGAATATCCTGGCGGGTGCTGTTCATCACCATGTCGAGGGTGAAAGTGTAAATCACCAAGGTCACGTAGCCAAAGACAACCATTCGCCAATCCCCAAAGACGAACCAGCAGGAACTGATGACCACGAAATCGAGGTAAAGCATGACCCTGCCCAAGGAAATGTTGCGATATTTATTGGCAATCGCCGCGACTATATCCCAGCCTCCCGTACTGCCTCCCGAGAGGAATACAAGAGCTATGCCGAGACCGTTTAGCACAGCTCCCAGCATGCACGCCATGCTGTCTTGCCCCGGACCCAGAACCTGAAGGAAAGTACCGTCAGCGGCGGTCATCAAGCTCTGCCCGATTTGCAGATAACTTGTAAGGAAAATAACTGCGTAAGCGGTTTTAATAGTGAACTTTATGCCTAAAATCCACCAGGCGAACAGAAGCAATATGAGATTGACAAAGAAAATCGTGTACTGCATGGGGAAGGAGGTGGCATACTGGATTATGGCAGCCAGACCCGCCAGACCGCCTGTAGTGATGCGATAAGGGAGCAGGAAGATTGCCCATCCCATGTCATAGACGGCCATTCCCAAGTTAATCAAAATGATGTCGCGGATTATATCCCAGACATCCTCACGTTTAAGGTGTCGCATATCTCTCTGTTTTTTAGGCCCAAGTTGGTGTTTTGACGTGAAAGGGGAAGCGTTAATTCAGCGGCTTCAGCACTATGTTTATAATGCGCCCCGGAACCACCACTGTCTTCACTATTTGCATGCCTTGCAGGTACTTCTGTGTCTGTGGGTCGCGCAGTACTGTCTGCTCCACCTCTTCCTTTGAGGCTGCGGCTGGCAGTTGTAGCGTGAAACGGACTTTTCCGTTGAACTGCACAGGCATGTTCACGACACTCTCCACCAGGTATTGCTCGTCGAACTCGGGCCAACGAGCGTCGCAAACGGAGGTCGTGTGCCCCATGGCTTCCCACAGCTCCTCGGCGATGTGAGGGCAGAAGGGGGCTATCATGGTAACCATTGGCTCCAGTATCTGGCGGCTGTGGCAGCGCTGGTTGAAAAGCTCCGTGGTAGCTACCATGAAAGCCGGAATTGAGGTGTTGTAGCTGAATGCCTCTATGTCGGCACTTACTTTCTTTATCAGTTTATGAAGAGTTTTCAGGTTCTCCGCCGTTGGCTCTGTATCGTCTACCTGCAAGTTGCCAGCCTTGTCCCAATAGAGTTGCCAGAAGCGGCGCAGGAAGCGGAAACTGCCGTCTATGCCGTTAGTGTCCCAAGGCTTGCTTTGCTCCACCGGGCCCAGGAACATCTCGTAGAGGCGTAGCGTGTCTGCCCCGTAATTCTCCACAATCATGTCAGGGTTGACCACATTGAAGCGGCTCTTCGACATCTTCTCCACAGCCCAGCCACAGACGTATTTCCCGTCTTCAAGGATGAACTCCGCTGTCTCATATTCGGGTCGCCATGCCTTGAAGAGCTCTAAGTTGAGAATGTCGTTCTTCACAATGTTCACATCGACGAGCAGTGGCGTCACCTCATACTTGTCCTTAAGACCCAAAGAAACGAAGGTATTTGTGCCCTGAATGCGGTAAACATAGTTGCTGCGACCCTGAATCATGCCCTGATTCACAAGTTTCTGGAAAGGCTCTTCCTTGCAGCTGATGCCAAGGTCGAAGAGGAATTTGTTCCAGAAACGGCTGTAAATGAGGTGACCCGTGGCGTGTTCGCTGCCGCCCACGTAGAGGTCCACGTTCTGCCAGTAGTTGTCCGCCTCGTGGCTCACAAGGGCTTTGTCGTTGTGGGGGTCCATGTAACGCAAATAGTATGCGCTGCTGCCGGCAAAGCCAGGCATGGTATTAAGCTCGATGGGGAAAACCGTCTTCTCGTCGATAAGCGCCTTGTCCACTATTTTGCACTGTTTCTCGTCCCAAGCCCAAATCTGCGCGTTGCCAAGAGGCGGCTCTCCCGTCTTTGTGGGCAGGAAGTTCTCCACCTCCGGCAGTTCTATCGGGAGGCACTGCTCAGGTATCATCGTCGGGATACCCTGCTTGTAATAAACGGGGAAAGGCTCGCCCCAATAGCGCTGACGACTGAAAATCGCGTCACGCAGGCGGTAATTCACCTTCACACGCCCAAGTCCATGCTCCTTCACGTAAACTTTTGTGGCTGCTATGGCTTGTTTCACGCTCAGTCCGTTGAGGCTGAAATCTATGTACGGGGTAACGTCGGGGCGCGGACTGTTTATCACCGTGCCTTCCTTCGCGTCGTAACTCTCCTGGCTCACGTCGGCTCCCTCTATGAGGGGAACTATCGGCAAGCCAAAATGTTTGGCGAAAGCATAGTCTCGGCTGTCGTGCGCGGGCACTGCCATTATGGCTCCAGTTCCGTAGCCAGCCAGCACATATTCGCTAATCCAGATAGGATTCTTCTCGCCTGTGAAGGGATTGATGGCGTAAGAGCCGGAGAACACTCCCGTGACTTTGTGGTCAATCATTCGCTCCCGCTCTGTGCGTCCCTTCACATATTTAATATATTGGTCCACTTCTGCCCTCCGGGAGGCTGTGGTAACCTTGTCCACCAGCTCGCTCTCCGGGGCAAGCACCATGAAGGTGACACCAAACATTGTATCCGCACGGGTGGTGAATATAGTGAAACTCTCCTGGCTGTCAGCTATCTGGAACCTTACCTCCGCACCCTCGCTGCGCCCAATCCAGTTGCGTTGCGTCTCCTTTATGGAGTCGCTCCACTGAATTGTCTCAAGTCCGTCGAGCAGGCGTTGAGCGTAGGCGCTTACTCTCAGGCACCACTGGCGCATGCGCTTCTGCTCCACGGGGTAGCCGCCTCTCTCGCTCACTCCGTCCACAACCTCGTCGTTGGCCAGCACCGTGCCCAGTTCGGGGCACCAGTTCACCATTGTCTCCCCGAGGAAAGCTATGCGGTAATTCATCAGAGTGTCGCTCTTTTGCTTTTCGTCCATGGCTTTCCACTCAGCGGCGCTGATGTTCAAGTCCTCGGTCTGAGCCACATCCAAGCCCTCTGTGCCGTGCTCGTCGAGCCACGAGATGAGTTGCTCTATGGGCTCAGCCTTCTGGCATTTCTTGCAGAAATACGAGTTGAACATCTTCTCGAAAGCCCACTGTGTCCATTTATAGTAGCCAGGGTCGCAGGTGCGCACTTCCCGGTCCCAGTCGAAGCTGAAGCCGATTTTGTCAAGCTGGCTGCGATATTTGTCGATATTGGCAAAGGTAGTGTGCTCGGGATGCTGCCCTGTCTGTATGGCATATTGCTCTGCGGGCAGTCCGTAAGAGTCGTAGCCCATAGGGTTCAGCACGTTGAATCCCCGCTGCCGTTTGTAGCGGGCATATATGTCGCTTGCTATATAACCAAGGGGATGTCCCACGTGCAAGCCCGCTCCCGAGGGATACGGAAACATGTTCAGCACATAGAATTTAGGACGGCTTTCGTCTTCCGTCACTTTGTAAGTTTGCTCCTCTACCCAGCGCTTGTGCCACTTCTTCTCTATTTCCCTGAAATTATATTCCTTTGCCATTCTTAATATAGCTTTCATTTGCGCATGCAAAGTTAGAGAAAGCGAGAGAAAACGCAAAGAAAAGCCCGCTTTTTTTACTATGTCGGGTACTATCATCCATTGTCGACACTCACTGGGAAGAGGTAGTATGACGGTGTCCGCATTACACCCTAACCCCGCCAAAGTTGACTTAAATCAAAAAAGAGAATCATTTCCTCCTTTTCCCGATTGCGGAATGCAGGTGAAATGGATTTTATGCCTAACTTTGCAACGTGAGACTTAAGAATAGGTCATTAGTTTAATAAGGTAAAAAGACTTTTTGAGAGATAGAAGGTTTAGTTTTTGATAAGGTAAGTTAATTAGTTAAGTATTAGTTATTGGGTAAAATCGATGAGGGATTCTTTGTGAAAAGAGTCCCTCATCTTGTTGTTCACTTGCCGCTCACTATATGCTTTATGTCGTTGAGCTTGTTCAGCGCCTCTAAGGGAGTCAGGTTATTCACGTCGATGCCAAGTATCTCATCCCTCACTCGGCAAAGCACAGGGTCGTCGAGCTGGAAGAAGTTCAGCTGCACTCCGTCCCCCCTTTGCGTCAGGTTTATCTGTCCGTCAACGTTGGTGTTTTTCGCCTTTTCCAGCTGTTTCAGCACCTCGTCGGCGCGTTTTGTTATGGAGCTGGGCATGCCAGCCAGCTTAGCCACATGTATGCCGAAGGAGTGCTCGCTGCCTCCCTTTTCCAGTTTGCGCAGAAAGAGTACCTTGCCGTTCGCCTCTTTCACGCTCACGTTGTAGTTCTGGATGCGGTTGTAGGTTTTAGCCATCTCGTTAAGTTCGTGATAGTGAGTGGCAAACAGGGTGCGTGCGTGGCAGTGAGGGTTCTCGTGTATGTATTCCACTATCGCCCAGGCTATTGATATTCCGTCGTAGGTGCTGGTGCCTCTGCCCAGCTCGTCGAACAGCACCAGCGAGCGTCGCGACAGATTGTTCAGTATGCTTGCCGCCTCGCTCATCTCCACCATGAACGTGCTTTCCCCCATTGATATATTGTCGCTGGCTCCGACACGCGTGAAAATCTTGTCCACTATGCCTATGCGTGCGCTCTCTGCCGGCACGAAACTGCCTATGTGAGCCATCAGCGTGATGAGCGCCGTTTGCCTTAGCAACGCGCTCTTTCCAGCCATGTTAGGCCCGGTTATTATTATGATTTGCTGCTTCTGCGTGTCGAGGTATACATCGTTGGGCACGTAGCGCTCGCCAAGGGGCAGCTGTTTTTCTATCACGGGGTGCCGCCCTTGCTTTATGTCTATCATGTCGCTGTCGTCCAGGGTGGGGCGTATGTAGTTGTTCTCCTGCGCTGCGGTGGCGAAAGAAAGCATGCAGTCGAGCCTTGCCACGAGGTTGGCGTTTATCTGCACTTGTTCGGTATAGTCGGCAAGAGCGAGCACCAAGTCGTTGAATATCTGCGTCTCCAGGGAGAGAATCTTGTCCTCGGCACCAAGAATCTTTTCCTCATATTCCTTCAGTTCCTGCGTGATGTAGCGCTCCGCCTGAGCCAGGGTCTGCTTGCGAATCCACTCGCTTGGCACCTGTCCTTTGAAAGAGTTGCGCACCTCCAAGTAATAGCCGAAAACGTTGTTGTAGCCTATTTTCAGGCTCGCTATGCCCGTCTTTTCCGCCTCGCGCTGCTGTATGTGCAGCAGATATTTCTTGCTGTTGTGCGAGATGTCCCGCAGTTTGTCCAGCTCCTCGTTCACCCCGTTGTTTATCACGTTTCCCTTGTTCACCAGCAGGGGAGGGTCCACTTGCAGCTCGCGCTTTATTCTCTCGCGTATGGAGACGCAGGGATTCATCTGTTCCCCTATGAGGCGTAGCGTCTCGTTATCGGCTTGCTCGCAGGCTTTCTTTATGGGTTCTATGGCCTCCAGAGCCACTCTCAGCTGCAACACGTCGCGGGGACCCACCCTGCCCACTGCCACCTTTGAGATGATGCGCTCGAGGTCGCCTATGCGGTGGAGCTGTTCTTCCAGCAGAGAGCGCACTTCGGGCGAGCGGAATAGGTGGTCCACCACGTCAAGGCGTTGGTTTATCAGCCGCACATCTTTCTGAGGGAACACTATCCAGCGGCGCAGCATTCTGGCTCCCATGGCGGTTATGGTGTTGTCAATCACGTCCGTCAGCGACTTGCCGTCCTCGCTCATAGGGGCTAAGAGTTCAAGGCTGCGTATGGTGAATTTGTCGAGGCGCATGTATTTCTCTTCCTCGATGCGCCGGAGCGAGCTGATGTGCCGTATTTGCACGTGCTGGGTGATTTCCAGATATTGGAGTATCGCCCCCGAAGCCACGATGCCGTTGTGCAGGTGGTCCACGCCGAAGCCTTTCAGGTTCTTCACCTCGAAGTGCCTCAGCAGCTTCTTCAGCGCCGTCTGTTCGGTGAACACCCAGTCCTCCAACTCGTATGTGCAGTGCTTAGTGCCGAAGTGTCCCTCGAACTGCGCCTTCTTGCCACGCTCGTAAAGTATCTCCTTTGGCGAGAAGTTAGATATCAGTTTGTCCACGTAGTCGGGCGAGCCCTCGGCTGTCAGGAACTCCCCCGTGCTTATGTCGAGGAACGCCACTCCGCATGCCGTCTTGCCATAATGTATGGCTGCCAGGAAGTTGTTCTCCTTGTGGTTCAGCACGTTGTCGCTCATCGCTATGCCTGGGGTGACCAGTTCGGTTATGCCCCGTTTCACGAGAGTCTTGGTTTTCTTCGGGTCCTCCAGTTGGTCGCAAATGGCAACCCGCCTCCCAGCCCTTATGAGTTTGGGCAGATAGGTGTCGAGAGCGTGGTGCGGAAAGCCCGCCATGGCGGTGTTTTCCTCGCCTTTGTTGTTGCGTCTTGTTAGCGCAATGCCCAAGATCCCAGAGGCTGTCACAGCATCTTCGCCGTAGGTCTCATAGAAATCCCCGCAGCGGAAGAGCAACAAAGCATCGGGATGCTTGTGTTTCAGTTCGAAGAACTGCTTCATCATCGGTGTCAGCTGCTCGTTTGCCATCTTGGTCTTATGTGGTGTTTCCTTCTGTCAGTCACCAAACAAAGTTATGATTTTTCAAACAAAATTCCAAATCTTCCAATGAATTTCGCCTCAAATTTTGGGCTGAGAACACCTCTACAGCCCCAAAGGGCAAAAGCGGTATGATAGCTTTTGGAGAGCAAGCGACATCTGAGAAGTCGCTTGGGAAGGGGGAACTGAACAATGGTAACCGCCCAGCCCTTTGGGCTGGCGGGTTTTGGGCGAGGAAGCGCCTGCGGTTCTTTCCCTTACCACGTGCGCTTCCCTCTTTTCGGGGGAATAAGTTTGCCTATTGGTTCAAGGCTTGCTTGATGTCCGCAATTATGTCTTCCACATCCTCTATGCCCACCGAGAGGCGGATGAGGTCTGGAGCTATGCCTGCCTCGCGCAGCTGCTCATCCGAGAGCTGGCGATGGGTGTGGCTGGCGGGGTGCAACACGCAGGTTCTGGAGTCTGCCACGTGCGTGACAATGCTTATCATCTTCAGCGAGTCCATGAACTTTATAGCTGTCTCGCGGTCGCCCTTCAGCCCGAAAGCTATCACTCCGCACGAGCCGTTTGGCAGGTATTTCTGCCCAAGGGCGTAGTATTTATCATCGGGCAGTCCGCAGTAGCTTATCCAAGCCACACGCTCGTTGTCGTGCAGGAACTCTGCCACCTTTTGCGCGTTCTCGCAATGCTGCCTCATGCGCAGGTGCAGAGTTTCAATTCCCAAATTAAGGAGGAAAGCGTTGAATGGGCTTTGTATCGAGCCCAAGTCACGCATCAGTTGAGCTGTGGCCTTTGTGATGAAAGCGTTTTTCCCGAACGCCTCAGCGTAAGTAAGTCCGTGGTAAGACTCATCAGGCTGGCAAAGTCCAGGGAATTTGTCGGCATGCGCCATCCAGTCGAAGTTGCCGCTGTCCACTATGCAGCCTCCCACGCTGGTGGCGTGACCGTCAAGATATTTCGTTGTGGAGTGTACCACGATGTCCGCTCCCCACTCGAATGGGCGGCAGTTCACAGGAGTGGCAAAAGTGTTGTCCACTATCAGCGGCAAGCCGTGACTGTGAGCCATCCCCGCAAAACGCTCGATGTCGAACACGTGGCAGCCAGGGTTGGAGATGGTCTCGCCAAAGACACATTTCGTGTTCGGGCGGATGAGGCTTTCTATCTCCTCGTCGGAGCAGTCGGGGTCGAAGAAAGTGCACTCTATGCCTAATTTCTTCATGGTCACCCCAAAGAGGTTATACGTTCCGCCGTAGATGTTGTTCGAGGCAATGAAATGCCCTCCAGCCTCGCAGATGTTGAACACAGAGTAGAAGCTGGCAGCCTGGCCAGATGAGGTGAGCATGGCGCTCACGCCGCCTTCCAGCTCCCTTATTTTGTCAGCCACCACGTCGTTTGTCGGATTCTGCAGGCGGGTATAGAAGTATCCCGTGTCCTTCAGGTCGAACAGGCGCGCCATCTGGTCGCTGTTGTCATATTTGAAAGTTGTGCTCTGGTAGATTGGCAGCATTCTGGGCTCGCCTTTTTTGGGTTGCCAGCCGCCCTGCACGCAAACGGTCCCCTTGTTTTTCTTTGTTCCCATAGTTATAGTTATTTTTTTAAGCTTTTCACTTCTTTCCTGTTACCTCTCACCATGCACCACACGCCCACTATCACGAAGGGTATGCTCAACAGCTGCCCCATGTTCAGGAACATGCCGTTCTCAAAGTCTACCTGGTTCTCCTTCACCCACTCTATGAGTATGCGGCTAAGGAAAATAAGCGTAAGGCACAGCCCGAAGAAGAAGCCCGTGCCCACCTTTTCTGGATTGCGCTTGTAAATCACCCAGCCCACCACGAAGAACAGGGCGTAGCACAGAGCCTCGTAGAGCTGCCCGGGGTGGCGCGGGATGTTGTCTATTCTCTCGAATATGAAAGCCCAGGGCACGTCGGTGGGGCGACCTATAATCTCGCTGTTCATGAGGTTTCCCAGTCTTATGGCGCAGGCGCAGACGGGAGTCACAATCGCTATGTTGTCGAGCACGGTGAGCGCCTTCAGTCCGCTTCTGCGCACGAAGAGCCACAGTCCCGCCAGCAGGCCCAACGTTCCACCGTGGCTTGCAAGTCCCTCATATCCAGTGAAATGCCAACCTCCCATGGCATCTTTCTTCATGGGAAGTATCATCTCCAACGGGTGCGTCAGATAGTAGCCAGGCTCGTAGAAGAGACAGTGACCCAGGCGCGCGCCAATGAGAATGCCTATGAAGCAATAGAGGAAGAGAGGCTCAAACTTCTCATCGGGTATCTTTTGTTCTTTGTAGAGGCGCGCCTCCAGCAGATATACCGCCAGCAGTCCCGCGCACCAGCAAATCGAGTACCAGCGCACCGCGAAAGAGCCTATGCTGAAGGCTACTATGTCAGGATTCCAGTTTATGTAGAGCAGTTCCATAGGGCTTGTCTTTTCTTCCAGAGAGAGAGGCTCACACGTTAAAGCGGAAGTGCATTATGTCTCCGTCCTGCACGACGTAGTCCTTTCCCTCCACGCCCATTTTCCCGGCCTCTCTCACCGCGGCCTCGCTGCCGTATGCCAGGTAGTCGTCGTATTTTATCACCTCGGCTCTTATGAAGCCTTTCTCGAAGTCGGTGTGTATCACCCCCGCGCACTGGGGCGCTTTCCAGCCTTTGCGGAAGGTCCACGCCTTCACCTCCATCTCTCCCGCGGTAATGAAAGTTTGCAGGTTCAGCAGGCTGTATATGGCTTTTATCAGGCGATTGGAGCCGCTCTCCTCCAGTCCTATGTCCGCCAGGAACATTTGTTTCTCCTCGTAGCTGTCCAGTTCGGCTATGTCTGCCTCTGTCTGTGCGCTTATAATCAGCATTTTGGCATCCTCGTCCTCTATGGCTTTCTCCACCGCCCGGGTGTAGTCGTTGCCCGCCTGCGCGCTGGCGTCGTCGACGTTGCAAACGTAGAGCACTGGTTTTGTGGTGAGCAGGAACAGCCCTTTCGCCGCCTCTTGCTCCTCCTCGGTGTCGAAGCTCACCGTGCGTGCGCTCTTCCCCTCTGACAGGGCTTGCCTGTAGGCCTCCAGCACGTCCATTTCCGTCTTTGCCTGTTTGCTGCCGCCCACCTTTGCCGCCTTCTCCACTCGCTTTATCCGCGATTCCACGGTCTCCAAGTCTTTCAGCTGCAGCTCGATGTCTATTATTTCCTTGTCCCGCACTGGGTTCACACTGCCGTCCACATGCACGATGTTGTCATTGTCGAAGCAGCGCAGCACGTGTATTATAGCGTCGCACTCCCTAATATTCGCCAGGAACTGGTTGCCAAGGCCCTCGCCCTTGCTGGCTCCCTTCACCAGTCCAGCTATGTCCACAATGTCGCAGACGGCTGGCACTATGCGCCCCGGGTGCACTATCTCCGCCAGTTTGGTGAGCCTCTCGTCTGGCACGCTCACCTGCCCCAGCTGCGCTTCAATCGTGCAGAAGGGGAAATTTGCCGCCTGCGCCTTTGCGCTTGAGAGGCAATTGAACAAGGTCGACTTCCCCACGTTGGGCAGTCCCACTATACCTGCTTTCAGAGCCATACTGCCAATCTTTCTTTTTTCGTTATGAGTGCAAAGATACTTATTTTTTCCCGCCATAGGGCAGATTCAGTGGTGTTTTTATTCTCTGCCAGCCAAAGGGCGAATCGTTTTTTAGTGGGCCTCCAGCCAGTTGGCGCCCCAGCCGCAGTCCGCCACCAGCGGCACGCTCAGCTGGCACGCCGCCTGCATCTCGTCTATCACCAGCCGCTGCATCAGCTCCTTCTCCTCTGGCGGCACGCTGAAGTTCAGCTCGTCGTGCACTTGCAGTATCATTTTGCTTCTCACGCGCTCTTCCCTCATGCGGCGGTCTATTCTTATCATCGCTATTTTTATTATGTCTGCCGCAGTGCCCTGTATCGGCGCGTTTATGGCGTTCCGCTCGGCATATCCGCGCACCACGGCATTGTGGCTGTTTATGTCGGGCAGCACCAGCCGGCGGTGGAAAAGCGTCTCCGTGTAACCCCTCTGTCGTGCCATCTCAATGCTTTTCTCCATGTAGCGCTTCACCCCAGGGTAAGTGTCGAAGTAGTCGTCAATGAACTGTTTTGCCTCCTTGCGGCTGCATCCAAGCCGTTCCGCCAGTCCGAAGGCGCTTATGCCGTAGATGATGCCGAAGTTGGCGGTCTTGGCGCTGCGCCTCTCGTCAGAGCTCACCTCCTCTATCTTCTTATGGAATATTTTAGCCGCCGTGGCAGCGTGTATGTCGTGTCCCGCGCAGAAGTCGTCTATCAGGTTCTGGTCTCCGCTCAGGTGTGCCATCAGCCTTAGCTCTATCTGGCTGTAGTCGGCTGAGAAGAACTCCTCCCCAGGCTCCGGCACGAAAGCTTTCCTCACCTCCTTGCCCTGCTCGCCCCTCACGGGAATGTTTTGCAGGTTGGGGTTGCTGCTCGAGAGTCTGCCCGTTTGCGCAATCGCCTGGTTGAACGAGGTGTGAATGTGCCCCGTCTGCGGATTTATCAGGCTTGGCAGCGAGTCTATGTAGGTGCTGAGCAACTTTTTCAGTCCGCGGAACTCCAGTATCTGCTCCACTATCGGGTGTTTGTGGCGCAGGCTCTCCAGCACCTCCTCGCTCGTCTCGTACTGCCCCGTCTTCGTGCGACGCGGATTGCTTGAAATTTTCAGCCTGTCGAAGAGCAGTTCGCCCACCTGCCGTGGCGACGATATGTTGAACGCCCCTCCCGCCTGGTTGTGAATCCGCTGCTCTATTTCCTTCATTTGCCTTGTATACTGGCGGCTCGTCTCCTTAAGCCCCTCGGTGTCTATTCTCACTCCGTTGCGCTCCATCCGCGCCAGCACGGGCATCAGCGGCATCTCCACCTCGCGGAACAGGCTCTCCAAGCCTTTAGCTCTCAGTTCCTTCTCCAGAGCGCGTTTCAGTTTCAGCGTCACGTCGGCATCCTCGCAGGCGTAGACATACACGTCCTCTGGCGCCAGGTCCGCCATGTTTTTCTGCTTCTTCCCTCTGGGGCCTATCAGCTCCTCTATGTGAATGGTCTGGTAGTTCAGGTAAATCTCTGCCAGATAGTCCATTCCGTGGTGCAGTTCGGGGCTTATGAGATAGTGCGCCAGCATGGTGTCGAACATCTCTCCCTCCAGCCCTATGCCGTAGCCCTCAAGCACCGTGAGGTCGTATTTCAGATTTTGCCCCACTTTCAGGCTTCTGGGGTTCTCGTATATGGGGCGGAACTCCTCGGCTATGCCAGCCTCGGTCACCGGCACGTACCACGCCTCCCCCTCCCTCGTGGCGAAGCTCAGTCCCACCAGCCGGGCGTTCATGGCGTCGGTGCTGGTGGTCTCCGTGTCGAGGCAAAGCACCGGGGCTTCCGCCAGGGCGGCTATGAGTTCCCTGCGCTCCTCTGCCGTTTCCACAAGGTGATAAGCAGGGTTGAGGTCTTTCCACGTAAGTCTGCGGCTCTCCATCTCTGCCTCCTGCTCCGGAGCCAGCTCCACCCCCGCGGCGCTGAACAGGTCGCCAGCGTAGCCGTCACGCGGCTGTGGCGAGGGTTTCTCCTCATTTTTCTGCCTCATCTTGCCCAGGAGCTGGCGGAACTCCAAATCCTCGTATATCTCTTTCAGCGCCTCGCTGTCGGGCTCTTTCCTTTCCAGGCTTTCCAGGCTCAGCGCCATGGGTATGTCGGTCTTTATGGTCGCCAGCCATTTGCTCAATTTTATGTCTTCGCGGCTCGCCTCAATCTTCTCTCTCAGAGCGCCTTTCAGCTCTTCTATGTTGCCCAGCAGCCCTTCCACGCTGCCGTATTCCTGTATCAGTTTCACCGCTGTTTTCTCGCCCACTCCGCGGCAGCCTGGTATGTTGTCGCTCGCGTCGCCCATGAGCGCCAGCAGGTCTATCATCTGGCGGCACTCGCTTATCCCATATTTCGCCTTCACCTCCTCGGGTCCCAGCTTCTCCGCCTCCTTGCCTCCCGTGCCGGGGCGGTAAATCAGCACTCCAGGGCGCACCAGCTGGGCGTAGTCCTTGTCGGGGGTCATCATGTATATTTCCGTCTCCGCGCCAGCGAGGGCGTGGCTCACTGTGCCTATCACGTCGTCAGCCTCGTAGCCCCACACCTCCAGCATGGGAATGTGGTATGCCTCCAGAATCTGCTTTATCAGCGGCACGGCTGTGCGTATAGCCTCTGGCGTCTCCTCCCGCTGCGCCTTGTATGGCGGATAGGCTCTGTGGCGGAAGGTGGGTCCGCTGGGGTCGAAAGCTACTGCCACGTGCGTGGGGCGCTCCTTGCCGAGGACCTCCTCGAGGGTGTTAACAAAGCCCAGAATGGCGGAGGTGTTCAGCCCTTTGGAGTTTATGCGAGGGTTCTTTATGAAGGCATAATAAGCACGGTAGATGAGCGCGTAAGCGTCAAGTAGGAAGAGTTTCTGCATTGTGATAATGGTTTTGCTCCCAAAATTAATTAAAAAAATGGTAATTAGGTATTCTTTTTTATGTAAATTTGCAACTTGTAGAAGCAAAAAGCCCATGGATTCGCTGGCCACAATAAGCCGACCGATAAAAAAGGAGCTGCAAGCCTTCAACAGCTTGTTTGAGCGGACGTTGCGTCACGACAACCCCATTCTGCGTCTTGCCTGCGGGCAGATACTCCAGAGCAGGGGCAAGCAGATGCGCCCGATTCTGGTGTTGCTTGCGGCCCGGTATGCGGGAGCGGTGAATGCCGATGTGCTAAACGCCGCTGTGGCTCTGGAGCTGTTGCACACCGCCAGTCTGGTTCACGACGACGTGATTGACGAGAGTGACCTGCGCCGCGGCAAGCGCTCCATCAACGCCATGTTCGGAGGCAAGGTGGCTGTGCTGGTGGGCGATTTCCTCTTCTCCCGCGCTCTCTATCATGCTGCCGCCAGCCGTTCGGCAGAGGTTGTGGATTGGCTCTCCCAGCTTGGGCAGACGCTCTCCGACGGTGAGCTTCAGCAGCTCTCGCGCACCGAGTCCACAGAGTTCAGCGAGGAGGCTTACTACGCCATCGTGGAGAAGAAGACCAGCTCCCTCTTCTCCCTCTGCGCCCGCATGGGTGCCCACCTCGCCGGGGGCTTAGCGCCCGACGTGCTCGCCATGCGTGAGTTCGGCAGTCTCACTGGCACTTGCTTCCAGTTGCGTGACGACATATTCGATTACGACGCCTCTAATAACACCGGCAAGCCCACTGGCAACGACATGAAGGAGGGCAAGCTCACCCTGCCCCTGCTGCACGCCCTGCTCACCCAGGGCACCGGCGAGTTGCGCCAGATGGCTCTGCGTGTGCGCCAGGCAGAGGCGAGTGACGAGGAGATAGCCCGCCTCGTGCGTTTTGCCCGTGAGAGCGGAGGGATAGACTACACCTTTTCCGCCATGCGCGGTTTCAGCGACCGTGCGCAGGCTCTCTTGAGCCCCTCCAAGGATGCCGCCATCCTCCAGTCTCTGCGCCAGTACGTGGAGTTTGTGGTCCAGCGCGACGCGTGAGGGGGATGTTACCCGTAACCCAATCAAAGAATATTTATTAATTAACCTATAATAGCATGGCACGATATACCCAAGAAGAGATAGTAGATTTCGTCGGTTCTTTTTATGGCAGAATGGTAATTATGCTCGAACATTATGTCGTTTATGCGTCCTATGGGGAACGTAAGGTGAAAGACAGAGGACTATATTGGGAAGCAAGCATTTCTGAAGAAATGAGATATTTTTGGAAGGAAGAAAACGATTTTAGGGATTATCTTAAAGCCTTTGGTGAACTCGCCAGACAAAACGCAAAGGAGAAAGTCGAGAATATGATATGTTCCGTGTTTGGTTACGAGGGAAAATTACACGACGCTACTATGAGAAAATTCTATGATACTTTCGTTACCGACAAGAGGTTAATAGAATCAACGGAAGAATATTCTAATATAAGGAAACATCCCGACGGAGTAGTGCACATGAAGTGTCTGGACCGCAAGCATGAGAAGCAAGCGGTAGAAGACGTCAGGCGCATGGTCTATGCCTTGTCTTACTTAAGGGAGTTCCTCTATCAACTCTGCGACGAGTTGAAAATATATAGAATGAGGCAGAAATACGAGACCTACCTCAACAACATATTCCCCAATAACCCGGAGCCTTTCACCGCCCGTTCGCTCTTTCCCCGTAACATCCCCGAGGAAGAGCCAGAGGCGGAAGAAGAAGAGCAAGGGGAAGGAGAGTACAGCCAGAACCAGAAAATGGCTATAATGAATGAATTGCTGGAACGCGCCAATTTGAAGTTCGAGAACAAAGCCAAGATGAGCAAGTTCATGGCAAAGTTTTGTGGCGGGAGTGCGACTACGTGGGAAAAGCGCACACTATCGAATTGGACGTCAATCAAAGGCTTTTCGGATAAAGAAAAGGAAGAATTCCGGCAGTTTGCCCTGAAGGAATTAAGGAATGCCGGAATAGAGCTATAAGTTGATTCCGACGAAATCTAAGCAAGAGAAATAAGGTTTTCGCGAGAGGTACGAGAGAAGGCAAAACGGAGATTGCCATAAAAACGCAAGTTGGTTAGCAGATATGTTGAGTACCTCCGGCACTCACCATCTACTCGTACCTTTACCGTGGGTCCAAGGACCCACGGCTAACCCTGTGGAGTGGCTCTGCCACTCGAACCGCTTGCGAACTTGTTCTGTTCGCAATTTTTTTCGTGGAGACACATAAAAAGGAACATGCATTGGAACATGTTCTTTCTTGCATCGTATTATCTTTCAGTCGTAACTTTGCAGTGTTTGAAAACCCTTTATATATGATTAAAGACAGGAAAACCGTAAACGCCCTAAACCTCCAAGTAAGGGAGCGAGGGGCAAAAAGTGAGAAAACTCAATTCTGGATGGGCTTCTGGATTGAGAATGGCGTTTACCCAACGCAAAGGAAAGCCCGGAGTAGTAAACTTTCTAAATTGATTAAGAGATGGAATCATTGAAAAATTTACGCGAAGACATCATCAAAGAGGCAGAGAAGATGGAAGCGGAAATGGAGCTAATCACGCCCAGCGGACTGAATACCGAAGATTACAGGGTAGACCCGTCGGTGGATTACGAGCGCCCAGAATGTATTTTGGTGCAGGAGGAGACTGGAGCCCCGATAATGACGAAAGGAGGGCTCTCGCTCGTTCTGGGCCCGCCAAAGAGCCGCAAAACCTCGCTCTGCGTGGCCCTCACGGCAAGCCTCCTTGGGAAGCCTATGCTGGGGCTGCGCTGTGCCGACGAGGCGGATGCGGACAACATGAGGATAGTATTTTTCGACACGGAGCAGGGCAAGGGCTACGCACAACTCACCTGCCGCAAGATGTATAAGCTACTGGACTGGGACACCGCCGAGAAGCACGACCGCCTTGTCTATTACGACCTGCGCCCGCTCACGAAGGAGGAGCGTCTGGAAGTGGTTGTGAAAGCCATAGAGCGATTTAAGCCCACTGTGATATTCATAGACGGAATTGTCGACATGTGCAAAGACTATAACGAGCAGAGCGGGTGTGGAGAAATAATGGACCAGTTGCTGAAACTCTCGGGCACATACCAGTCGCATATCTGCTCTTGCCTGCACACCAACAAGGACGGGCGCACGGAACGTGGCGTGCTCGGAGCCATGCTTAAGCAGAAAGGCGAGAACACGCTGTTCATAAGAGGCTACAAGGGCTACTCGTGGGTGGAGCCGCTCGACGACGGTTGCCGCCAGAAGCCTTTCAGCCCATTTGCCTTCACTCTCAGCGAGGATTCTGCCTTGCCAATACCCTGGACTGGCGACACCACAGAGGCGCAGCAAGAGACGTCGCTCCGCAAGATTATGCATTACACAGAGGCGGCTTTCTCCAACAGCGGACGCGCGGAACTGAGCAACAAGGAATTGCAGACTGCCATAATGGAAGAGGCAAAAGATAACTCAGAGGTCGGACTTAGCAGAAACAACCTGTTCAGGTATATCGCTAAGATGGTGGACATTAACTTCTTAAGGAAAGTCAGCCGAGGGGTCTACGCCTTGACCACAGACGAGACATTGCAGCAGGAACTTACCTTTGATGATAACAGTGAAGAATTACTTTCCTGATACTACGAGTTTGAGTAATAGTACCATAGTACCACCCCCTTTATATATAGGGGGATGGTACTATGGTACTATTACTCTTTCAAATATCAAAATGTCAATCCTGATATGTTGATATGATGAAAAAGACTCTTAACTTGATACCGAAGTACCATAGTACCAAACCATATATATATAAGGGGATGGTACTATGGTACTACGGAAGTTCGGTATATAACAAACGTGATATAACAAAGTTAATATGGCTAACAATACTGATAAAAGCAAACGCTACCTTTACAGCCTCGACAGCACGAGCCGCAAAGCCTTTTGCCCACAGTGCAGACATCGCTCATTAGTGCTATATATCAATCAGTCGACTGGCGAGCCGCTCGACCCCACCGTGGGGCGCTGCGACCACCAGAACTCCTGTGGCTACCACTTGCCTCCACGTGTCTTCCTGAAGGCTTACCCCGATTTCACCTCCACCTCCCAGCGATGGCGGCACGAGCTTGCCGACAGGCCAGCGGAACAGCCAAAACTGCAGCAGTCGTTCATTCCCATAAGCCTTTTGACGCAAATAAACGACCAGGCAGAGCCCAGCGACAACCTGCTGCGCTTCTTCATAAGGCGGTTCGGGCGTGAGAAGGCGCTTGAAGTGTTCCATCTCTACAACGTGGGGCCCTCCACCCGCTGGCTCCACGAAGGCGGCTGCGCCACAGCCTTTCCGCAGATAAACACTGAGGGCAAGGTGTGCCAGGTGAAGGTGATAGCCTATAACGCCAAGACGGGTCACCGGCTGCACGAGGAGGATACTACCCAAATGTGGAGCCAGAAGCAGGGGAAGTATTTCAAAGAGCAGGGAAACCAGAAGGTGTGGTTCGCAGGCAAGACGCTGCTTGGCGACCAGGAAGCCCACCTCTGCCAGACTTACTTCGGCGCTCACCTGCTGCCCACCGACACGGAAGCCCGTGTATGCCTCTGTGAGAGCGAGAAAACTGCCATGGTGGCACATCTCTACATCCGCGGCATTTGGCTCGCCACAGGCGGCAAAAACGGCTGTAGATGGACCGAGCCCGAGGTGGCTGCCGTGCTGCGCGGGCGCAAGGTTGTGCTCTACCCCGACCTCGGCTGCATGGAGGCTTGGGCGGAGGGAGCCGCCAAGCTGCGCTCGCAAGGCATAACGGTGCAGGTCTCACGCTTTCTTGAGGAGCGCGCCACCCCCGAAGAGCGCTCACGCGGGCTGGACATAGCCGATTTCCTGCTTGCCTGCGACGATACATCGCAAGACCCAGATTCCAGTGCCGCTGCGCCCGCTGACCAGTGATATATGCCCGAATTTCACGCGTGAATCATGGAAATGAGAGCGGAGGATTCCACTTATGCCATGCGCCCCTCTACCACGGCAGAGCACTTTTTGCGCTTTGTGTGTAACATTGCATTGCTAAAAATACTAACTTTGCCTACGTAACTGGACATGAAAAAACGAGAGAATGACGAGGAATAATCTGCCGCTGGAACTGGTGACGCTCTCAGCCTATAGTCCTAAAACACAGGAGCGTGGATATAGGCTACGCTCCGAAAGGAGATGCGGAATCATTTACTGCCGA
>JAJPYT010000091.1:0-1805 GCA_021204845.1 Prevotellaceae bacterium
TCGACGCCAACTTCTTCGAGAACCGCCTCTCCACCACCTTCGAGTACTACACCGAGAAACGTTGGGGTATCTTGATTCAAGACGGTACCGCTCCGGGATTCTTGGGCTTCTCTGTTCCTTACGCCAACAACGGTAAGGTAAACAGCTGGGGTTGGGAACTCTCCTTGAAGTGGAACGACAAGATCAAAGAGAACTTCCGCTACTGGGCCAACTTCAACCTCTCCTACAACCAGAACAAGGTCATCGAACGCAAGGAAGCGCCGCAAGACAACGCCTACCAGTACTTGAAAGGACACCGCATCGGTTCCCGTTCACAGTATGTGTTCTTCCGCTACTACGATTCCGAAACGCCCGAACTGTATGAGAAGAAGTTCAACCGTCCCTATCCCGAACAGATTGTAGCCGACTTGAAAGACGGTGATGCCGTGTACGTCGACTTGAACGGCGACCGCGTAATCGACTCCAACGATATGAGCTACGACTACGGCTACACCAACGACCCGCGCTACATGGCCGGTCTTACCCTTGGCTTCTCTTGGAAGAACTGGGAATTCAGCATGCAGTGGACCGGTGCTTGGAAGGTATCGCGTGCCATCAGCGACGTTTACCAGCGTCCGTTCGTAAGCTCGTCCGGCCAGACCGACGGTGGTTTGGTAAAGTACCACTTGAACAACACGTGGACGGCCGAGAACCCCTCGCAGAAGTCCAAGTATCCGCGTGCCACGTGGGACAACGCCTCCCAGAACTACGCTACCTCCACGCTCTACGAGCAAGACTCCAAGTACTTGCGCTTGAAGACCGTGCAGATTGCCTACAACTTCAACGCACCCTTCATGAAGAAGGTGGGCTTGAGCGACTTGCAGTTAGCCCTGAGCGGTTACAACATCCTCACGTTCTCGCCCTACATCTGGGGTGACCCCGAGGCCGTGGCCAGCAACGCACCTGCCTACCCGTTGACGAAGACCTATTCAATCAGTTTGAAAGTCGGATTCTAATAAAGGAGTATACACAGATATGAAACAGAAAAGATATACCTTCATTATAATGGGAGCGTTGGTGGCATTGACCCTACTTACCAACGCCTGCGTGGACCAAATCAAGTTCGGCAACGCCTTCCTTGACAAGGCCTCCGGCAACTCGGTAACCAAGGATACCGTGTTTGCCAGTGCAGCCTACACGCAACAGTTCCTGACCGGTATCTACGCCCGCCAATTCTACGGGCTGCCCTACAACAACTTGGGAGAAGGCACGACTGCCAACTCTGTTGACCTATACACGGGCAAGAACGAGGCCATGACCGACATCTGCCACGACAACTGGTCTTCGAGCAACCACTACGGCGTTTACTATAACGGTACCCTCACGGCCAACTATGGCTTTCGTGGCGTGATGTTCCACTACAACGACGAGTTTGTGTGGGAAGCCGTGCGTGCCGCACTTATCCTTATCGAGAACATCGACGATGTACCCGACTTGGAGACTTCCGAACGCAACCGTATGGTGGCGGAAGCCAAGTGCTTGATAGCCGCCCGTTACTACGACATGTTCCGCTACTACGGCGGCCTGCCTTTGCTCTATGAGTCCTTCACCGGTTCCGAATCGAGCTACGACTTCCCGCGTGCCACCGTCGAAGAGACCGTTGACTACATGATCAACTGGTTGGACGAGGCCATCGACTCAGGTGCCATGCCTTGGGCTTACGACGGCAGCTCCACCAGCGCGTCGACCACTTGGTTGGGCCGTTGGACCACCGCCGGTGCCATGGCTTTGAAGTGCAAGATACTGCAATTCGCCGCCTCTCCCCT
>JAJPYT010000091.1:1905-5170 GCA_021204845.1 Prevotellaceae bacterium
GTACTTACAGCTGGCGTACTTGGCAGACGGACGGTGTTGAAGCCGGTACTTCCGGTACTTCCAACGTGGAACGTCTGAACTACAGCCCCACCGAGGAGTACATCGAGATGTTCCCGTGGGCCGACGGTACACCGTTCGACTGGGATACCGCCGAACAAGAGGGTAAATTGGACGAGATGTTCTATACGGGCGACATCGACCCCGAAAGCAACATCCAGAACTACGTCTGCACGCGCGACCCGCGTCTGTATGAGACCGCCCGTTTGAACGGACAGCCTGCCGTGCTCGACTGGTCAACCGGTGCCATGAGCGGTTATCCCTACGAAATCTACGTAGGCGGTGCCAATGCCGGCAACGACCAAGTAAACCAAGCCAACCTCTACGGTACGGGTTATGCCAACGCCAAGTATGCATGCGGCACCGAGTATCAACGTCAAGAGTCCATCTACACCTACCTGCGTCTCTCCGACTTGATGTTGACGTATGCCGAGGCCATCGCCCAGTCGGGCGGGTCACTCACCGAAGCCCTCTCTTGGGTGAACCAAGTACGTGCCCGCGTAGGTCTGTGCGGTTTGGAAGAGGCTTATCCTTCCGAGAACTTGGCCAGCAACAAGGACAACTTCATCACCCGTCTGCTTGAGGAACGCGCCCGCGAGCTTTATATAGAGGACAGCCGCTGGTTCGACTTGGTACGTTACAAGATGCAAGACCGCTTCGAGTTGCAGACCCACGGCTTGGCCATCTACCGCCAAGAGGTGTTGGATGCCGACGGCAACGTATTGCGTGGCGATGCCGCCGAGGGCGGTGAGTATCAAGACTACCTGCTGTCCTGGTACAACCAGAAGGAGTATGCTTCCATGGCGCAGCCCACTCACTTCCGCTACGAGAAATTCCCCATCACCATGCCGGTGCGCTACTGGTGGAAATATGGTTTCGACCCGAAATGGTACCTGTGCCCCTTCCCGCAGACCGAAATCAACAAAGGCTACGGATTGGTACAGAATCCCGGTTGGTAATTAAACGTAGAAATACTAATTATTCGAAGAAATATGAGAAAATATAAATTGCTGATAATAGTGTTCCTTGCTTGTTTAAACATACCGGCTTGGGCACAGGATGTTGAATCGGGCATCACGGGCGTGGTGGTCGACAAATGGGATCATCCTATCTATGGCGCATCCATTCAGATAGCCGGTCAACCCGAATCGAGGGTGGAGACCGACCGGGATGGTAACTTCGAGATAGCGTTCATTGACGAGACAGTGAACCTCGAAGTGTTCGCCACCGAAAGGGGTACAGTAAAGGCGGTTGCCAATCCCGGCCAACCTGTCAAGGTGGTCATGGGCTTCGCCGGCGAGAAGATCGACGTGGGTGCCGACATCACCTTCACCCGTGAGCAGTCCACCGCTTCCGTCTCCACCGCCTATACTTCTGAATTCGGCAACCGCAACGCCAAGAACATCTCCAACACCCTTTACGGACAGGGCTTGGGCTTGGTAACGTTGCAGAACGGCGGCTACTATGCCGAGACCAACCCCACGTTCTATGTACGTGGCATACAAGGCAATACCGGCAACAACTCGCCGCTGGTATTGGTCGATGGCATTGAGCGCGACATGAACCTCGTATCCGCCGACGAGGTGGAATCGGTATCGGTATTGAAAGATGCCGCCGCCGTAGCCCTCTACGGTTACCGTGGCAGCAACGGTGCCATCTTGATTACCACCAAGCGCGGTAAGTACAACACCAAGGAGATAAACATCTCTTACGACCACGTGATCAACTACAACGTGCGCCGCCCGAAGTTCGTGGATGCAGCTACCTACGCCAGTGCCGTGAACGAGGCCCGTTCCATCGCCGGCTTGGCAGCCCAGTACAGCGACAACGAGATTGCCGCCTACCAGAGCGGTGACTATCCCTACGCTTATCCGAATGTAGACTGGGTAAACGAGACGTTCCGCAAGCACGGCATCACCAACAAGTACTTGGTAGAGCTGCGCGGCGGCGGGCAGAACTTCCGCTACTACACCATGATTGACATGGTGAACGATGCCGGTTACGTGAAGAACCCGCACTTGGACAGCACCTACTCCACACAAGACAAGTACAGCCGTGCCAACCTGCGTGCCAACATGGATATGGACCTTACCTCTTCCACCAAGATGAAGGTGAACTTGATGGGTTCATTGACCGAGAGCTTGCGTCCCGGTGACTCCGTAAACCTCTGGGAGCTCATCTATGAGACGCCCGCCAACGCCTTCCCGGCCTACGCCGACGATGACCACTTGGTATGGGGCGGTAACACCACGGGCAACTTCCTTGGTACCGCCAACCCCGTGGCACAGTCGCAGGGCGCCGGCTACGTAAAGGCACACAGCCGTGTGTTCTTCGCCGACATGACGCTCTCTCAAGACCTCTCCGCCTTGACCAAGGGTCTCAGCGTGAACGCCCGCTTGGGTTACGATAACTACTCGAACATCACCGAGAACCACAGCAAGACCTATACTTACGGTGGTTATACCTCCACTTGGACATCGGGCAGCGAGCCTACGGTATCGGCAACCACCGGTGGTGAGGCCACCGAGTTGGGTACCTCGGCCGCAACCGACGCTTGGACACGCCGCTTCAACTTCATGTTGAGCTTCGACTACGCCCGCAACTTCGGCGGCAAGCACGACGTGTACGGACAGTTGAAGTATGAGTACAACTTCAACGACTCCTACGGCATCAATACCTCGGTTTACCACCGCGACTATTCGTTCTTCGGCCACTACGGTTACGACAACCGCTACATGGTAGACTTCGTGTTGATGGGTTCACAGTCCAGCTTGTTGGCTCCCGACCACAAATGGGCGTTGTCGCCCACAATGTCGGTGGCTTGGGTCATCAGCAACGAGAAGTTCTTGAAGAACAATAAATACGTCAACTTCTTGAAGTTCCGCGCATCGGCCGGTGTCATCTCTTCCGACAACCTGCCTTCGGGCTCCACCGCCTACAACTACTGGGACGAGACCTACGGTGCCACCGGTTCGGGTTACTACCTGTTCGGTGCCAGTGATGGTGACGTAAGCTGGGGCAACTTCGGTTTGACCCGTTTCGCCCTGCTCAACCCCTCGCACGAGCGCACGTACAAATACAACGCCGGTTTCGACGCCACCCTTTTCAACGGTTTGGATGTAACGGTAGAAGGTTACTTCAACCACCGCACCCACGAATGGTTGGATTCCAGCGGCAAGTACACCTCCGTCATCGGTTTGAACGCGCC
>JAJPYT010000158.1 GCA_021204845.1 Prevotellaceae bacterium
CGTGCGCGCCAATGCCTACGACATGGTCATCAACGGTGTTGAGGTGGGCGGTGGCAGCATCCGTATCCACGACGCAAAGCTTCAGGAGAAGACGTTCGAGATTCTTGGCTTCACGCCTGAGGAAGCCCAGCGCAAGTTCGGTTTCCTCATGAACGCCTTCAAGTACGGCGCTCCCCCTCACGGAGGTCTCGCCTATGGTCTGGACCGTTTTGTGAGCCTCTTTGCCGGTCTCGACTCCATCCGCGACTGCATCGCCTTCCCGAAGAACAACAGCGGGCGCGACACTATGCTCGACGCCCCTGGCCAGCTTGACCAGTCGCAGCTCGACGAGTTGCATCTCGCCATCAACCTTAAGGAAAAGGCATAAGCCCCGGTCCAGCCCAATTTAGGATATCTGTTATTCCCCGTCTCTCTTAGCAATTATTGTGAGGCGGGGAGAGGTGGGGAATGTCTTTTTCCTTTCGATACGTCGCGGCTCCCCCTAACAATCGGAACATTTATGTCATTTATGTAACATTTGGCACTCACGATGGCATGCCTTTGGTGCGGAAGAAACGGTACAAAGAGGCAAAAAAGGGAAAAAGTGAGGGAAAAACGTGTACTTTTTGTAAAAGAAATTGAATGATGACAGCCCATTTCACCGTGCTTCAGGGAATGTTGCCGTGTACTAACGTGTACTTTTAGCCTTGTAGTACACAATAACGCCCTAAAAATTAACTAATTATATTTGGAAGTACACACAAGAATGTAGTAACTTTGCAGCATGAATAATGCACAAATATTGTATTACTAATAAAATTAATATTGAGCATGAGAGCAAGGAATGCATTTCTGACGATGACGGCACTCCTAAACTACAACATGAACAAGCTGTCCTCAAACGAGTTCCAACTGACAGTCTCCTACCGGCTGTTCGGAGGAAAGAGCGTGAGGAAATACAGTAGGGAAATGTCGGAGGAGGAATAGGGCTTTCTTGTTATATATTTAGCTTATCTATCTTCTTGGTATATCGTTTCTTTATAGTTTATAATCCGAGCATCAGTGCTGGTTGAATGCCAAGAACCGTGCAAAGCAACCTTGCAATCTTCAGGGTCGGTTCAGAGCGGCCAGTCACATAATCATTAATGCGTGAGGGGCTTACCCCTATCTCGGAAGCGAGCTGCCGTTGTGTCATTCCCTTCTCCTCAAGAGACAGTTCTATCAGTTCGGCGACAGTAGGCTTGCCGATGGGATAATGTTTCTTCTCATACGCCACTACAATATCGGAAACTATAGATAATTCAACAGCGTTCCTGTCGTTTGCTGGAGTGTTGTCATCCACCAACGGTAACAGCTCCTCTATTCTTGCCTCAGCGTACTCATACTGCTCTTTAGTGATCTCTTCCATATATTCAAGCTCTTATATCGTTGAACAATCTATTTTGTTGTACTCCTTATGTGTGCCAACCCATCGTATGTATATGCTTCCCATCACAAACTTTATGACGACGACCAGACGATAGCGGTTACCTCTGATGTTGAACACATAGTGTTGGTTGCCAACATAATCAGTGGAGCGAAAGTCAACTTTGATATCTGACAGACTTTTCCATTCCGCATTCTCTGCTATTTCGTACCATCGCTCCAGCGCGACACGTGAATCTTCGCACCCTTTGGTCTCATAATACTCTCGTAGCCTTTTATGTGATATAATCCGCATATAGCCCTTTTCACCTGCAAATTTAGCTATTTATTTTGAATCTCAAAACAAATTAGCCTAAATATCTTTGTATGCAATATAAGTTTAGAGCATTGACCAGGGGATTGAGCGTTATGTGGGTTACCTGCAACGTTGGAGAGCCTCCACTGTTTCTGTAGTGGAAATAGTGGGGGCTCTCCTGTAGTTATCTTTCTTAGTTACCGCCCTGCTTTCAGCTCCTCCACCATGCGCTTAATCACTACTGTGGCGGAGATTTCGCGGTTGGCGGCTTCGGGGATAACAAGGGAGGTGGGAGCCTCTATCACATCGTCGGTCACTATCATGTTGCGGCGGACGGGAAGGCAGTGCATGAAATGTGCATTGTTGGTCATTGCCATTTGCCGTTCACCCACGGTCCATGAGAGATAGTCGTGATAGTCCCCAAGCACCTTGCCGTAGTCCTGCGGATTGGTCACGCCCGGGCAGCTCCAGTTCTTGGCGTAAATGAAGTCCGCACCCTCGAAAGCCTTCATCTGGTCATACTCAATCCTGGCACCGCCCACAAACTGCGGGTCAAGCTCGTAGCCGTGGGGCTGGGTGATAACAAAGTCAAGCCCGCCATCTATGCCGTCTGGCTCATTGGCGGCGGCAAGCATCCATTGTGCGAAAGAGTTGGGCACAGCCTGAGGCAGAGAGCGAGGATGGGGAGCCCACGACATCACCACCTTCTTGCGCTTGCCTGGCACTGGCGTCTCGTCTATTGTTATCAAGTCAGCAAAGGCCTGAAGGGGATGCACGGTAGCTGTTTCCATTGCAAACACGGGTCGTCCACTGTGGCGCACAAACTGCCAATAGACGGTCTCGGCATAGTCATATTCCCGGTCCTTCAGTCCCGCGAAGGAGCGTATGCCAATCACGTCGCAGTAGCAGCCCATGACCGGAATAGCCTCCAGCAGATGCTCGCTCTTGTCACCGTCCATCACCACCCCACGCTTCGTCTCCAGCTTCCATGCGCCGGCGTTCACGTCGAGCACTATCACGTTCATCCCCAGGTTCTGTGCGGCCTTCTGGGTGGAGAGGCGCGTGCGCAGCGAGTTGTTGAAGAATACGAGCAGGGCGGTCATGTTACGCCCTAAGTCGACATATTTGTACCTGTCTTTCTTTATCTCTGCCGCCTCCGCGAGGGCTTGCCTCAGCCCTCCGAGGTCTTGCGCGTTCAAGAATGTTCGCATGATTGTTCTTTATATTAATCGTTATACGCTTAAGAGAACCTTCCGTAAGCTCTCCACGAACTGGTCGCATTCCACCGCTCTGAGACACAAGGGCGGCAAGAGGCGAAGCACATTAGTGCCGCTGCACCCCGTGAAGATATGCTCCTCGAAGAGCAGGCGCTGCCTTACCTCCTTGTAAGGGATATCCAGTTCTATACCTACCATCAGACCCCTGCCGCGCAGCTCCGCCACATGGGGCAGGCGCGCCTCTCGCAATGAGTCCAGCAGATGTTTGCCCACCGTGGCAGCGTTCTCCACCATGCGCTCACTCTCCATCACGTCCAGCACCGCAAGGGCGGCCGTGCAAGCCAGGTAGTTGCCGCCGAACGTCGTGCCCAATTGCCCATAAACGGGCTTGAACTTAGGACTGATAAGCACGGCACCCATGGGGAAACCGTCGCCTATGCCCTTGGCAACGGTGATGAGGTCAGGCTTCACCCCAAGATACTGATGGGCGAAGAACTTGCCCGAGCGGCCATAGCCACACTGTATCTCGTCGCATATAAGCACGGTGCCCGTCTCGTCACACAGGCGGCGCAGCCCTTGCAGGAAGTCAGCCTCCACAAGCCTTATGCCTCCCACACCCTGTATACACTCCACTATGCAGCATGCCACATCTCCTTTCCTCAGCTCCTTCTCCCACGGAGCCAGCTCGTTCAGCGGCAGATAGGTCACGTGCCCGCAGTCGTTTATGGGCGCTATAATCTTCGGGTTATCGGTCACCTCCACCGCCAGCGACGTGCGCCCGTGGAAAGCCTTTTCCAGGCTCAGCACGCGTTTGCGCCCCGTGTGGAATGAAGCCAGCTTCATGGCGTTCTCGTTAGCCTCAGCCCCGCTGTTCACCAGAAAGAGCGAATATTCGGGGTAGCCAGAAGCCTCGCCCAAGCGGCTCGCCAATAGTTTTTGCAGGCTGTTTACCACCGAGTTGCTGTAGAAGCCCAGCCGCCGTAGCTGGTCTGTCATCTTATCCACATAGCGGGGATGGCAATGCCCTATGCTGATTACTGCATGCCCCCCGTAGAGGTCGAGATACACCTGCCCCTTACTGTCCCAAACATGGCATCCTTTGCCCTTCACTATATTTATCGGGAACAAGGGATAAACATCAAACATTTCCATATCAATAATCTTTTATATCATCCACTAAAAAGCGCTTGCCTTAAGACCCAGCCCGGTCTTCTCGGGCAGGGAGAACATTAGGTTCATGTTCTGCACAGCCTGTCCCACCGCCCCTTTGAGCAAGTTGTCTATTACGCTCGTCACCACCACTTTCCTGCCGAACACGTCCACGTGCACCAGTCCCTTGTTGGTATTCACCACCTGCTTCAGGTCGAGAGCCTTGTCGCAGTAGTGGGTGAAAGCCGCTGTGGCATAGAACTGCCTGTATAGTCCCGCTACCTCTTCGCTACTCATAGCCTCTGGCAGTCGCACCACCTCGGTGCAGAAGATGCCGCGTGTGAAGTCGCCACGGTAGGGTATGAAGTCTATGGTGACGCCCTCTGCCTGTGGCTCGTCCAAGGTGTCCACTATATGCGGAGTCCCGGCAGGCTTTATCTCGTTCAGCGTCTGGCATATCTCGTGCAGGTGCTGGTGGGTGAAGAGCTTGTAGACCGAGATGTTACCCATACGCCACGAGAAATGAGTAGTGGCGGCAGGCTTCTGCCCCGCTCCCGTGCTGCCCGTCAGAGCGTTTACGCTCACGTCCTCGGTTATCAATCCAGCCTTTGCCAGAGGCAGCAGTCCAAGCTGCACGCAGGTGGCGAAACAGCCAGGATTCGCCACGCGCTGGCTATGCTCTATCTGCTGGCGGTTCACTTCGGGCAGCCCATAGACGAATCCGTCCCCTGCCGCCTCGCTGCCTCCCCTCACGTGCTTCGGTCCTATGCGGAAGTCCTGCGCCAGGTCTATTATCCTTACGTGAGAGGGGACCTCGTGCTCTGCCAGGAACTTCTCGCTTTTGCCGTGCCCGAAGCACAGGAAGATAACGTCCACCTGCTGGAACGGCATCTCGCTGGAGAAGCGCATCTCTGTCTCTCCCGTCAGCCCCTCGTGCACGTCGCTAACCAGATTGCCCGCGTTCGACTCACTGTGGGCAAAGGCTATCTCCGCCTCAGTCTGATTCAGCAACAATCGTATCAACTCGACGCAAGTGT
>JAJPYT010000206.1:0-1390 GCA_021204845.1 Prevotellaceae bacterium
GACTTTCTTGGAGTCGAACACTTTCTTGCTCTTCAGTAGTGGCTTCCCCTTTATACGCCCCATAAGGTTGAAGTAGGCGGGCAGTCCGTTCAGAATCTGGGGGCATTTGGGGTAAACGTCTTCGGGCAGGAAAGTGGTGTCAACTCGTGGGTAGGTGGTGAACTTCTTCTCGTAGAGGTTTTGTATGAGTTGCAGGGTGAGGTCGGCGGAGAAGTCGTAACGCTTGTTGCAGTCCACTTGCAGCGAGGTGAGGTCAAACAGCCGTGGCGGGGCTTCGCTGCCTTTCTTCTTCTCCACTCCCGTGACGGTGAAGGGCAGATTCTGTATCGCCTCGTAAGCTTTCGTGGCTTCCTCTTCAGTCTTAAAGCCTCGTTCTCCTTCTTCCGTAAGTGCGGTGAAGGTGGTGCCTCTGTAAACAGTGGTCAGCAGCCAGTATGGCACTGGCGTGAAGTTATCTATCTCTTGCTGCCGCTTTACTATGAGGGCAAGGGTGGGGGTCTGGACACGCCCTACGCTAAGCACCTGCCCTTGGCTCTCGCCTCTGCTTTTGTATTTAAGCGTGTAGAGCCGCGTGGCGTTTATTCCTAAAGTCCAGTCGCCAATGGCACGGCTGAGCCCCGCTTCGTAGAGACTTTGGTATTGGCTTTGGTCCTTAAGATTACGGAATCCCTCAGCAATCGCCTCTGGCGTGAGGCTGTTTATCCACAGACGTTTAACAGGGCACTTCGCTCCTGTCATCTGTATCACCCATCGCTGGATTAGCTCTCCCTCCTGACCAGCATCACCGCAGTTCACAATGTATTCAGCCGCATTCATCAGGTTGCTTATTGTCTTGAACTGCTTCTCCACGCCAGCGTCTTTTTTCAGTTTTATGCCATAGCGTTGCGGAATCATCGGTAGTGCGCCCAAGCTCCAGCGCTTCCAAAGCGAGACGTATTCATGCGGTTCCTTAAGTTCGCAAAGGTGCCCGAATGTCCAAGTAACCTGGTATCCGTTTCCTTCCATATAGCCATCGTGGCGCGTTGTGGCTCCCAGCACCTGCGCTATATCACGCCCCACTGACGGCTTTTCTGCTATGCAAACTATCATCTGCCCTTCTCGTTTTATGTATGCGAAGATAGTCACTTTTCGCAAAAACAGCAACAATAGCCCCCTCTTTTGCATTTTCCCTTCTCATGTCAGAGGCTTTCTATATGCAAGTTCGGTAGGAAAAGTGTGCATTTGGATGTTAAGTTGAGTGGTAAAAGTGCGGTTTCAGTAAGTAAGTTTGGTAGTACGAGTGTGGTGTTTGTTGATGAGTTCAGTATCATAAATGTGGTATTGATTGGTAAGTTCGGTAGTATAAGTGTGGTATTGGTTGGTAAGTTGGGTAGTATAAGTGTGATGTTGA
>JAJPYT010000206.1:1490-5090 GCA_021204845.1 Prevotellaceae bacterium
AGTGTGATATTGATTGGTAAGTTGGGTAGTATGAGTGTGGTGTTTGTTGATAAGTCCGGTAGTATAAATGTGGTATTGATTGGTAAGTTTGGTAGTATAAGTATGGTATTGGTTGATAAGTTGGGGCATAGAAGTGTGGTATTGGTTGGTAAGTTAGGTGGTAAAAATGTGATTTTAGTCAGTAAGTTCAGTGGTATAAATGTGATTTTGGTTATCAAGTTAGGTGGAGAAGGTGCTATTTTTATTTGTAAGTTCGGTAGGAAAAGTGTATCTTTGCGCTTAAATTAAATTGAAAAGGAGGCATTTATGTATAGGAATATAATAGAGAAACTAAAAGAGTGGAAGCAAAAGGAGCAGAGGAAGCCCCTCTTGCTAAATGGAGCTCGCCAGACAGGCAAGACATATATACTTAACAAATTTGGCAAAGAGGAGTTCTCCAATGTCGCCTATATAAACTTCGACGATAACGAGGCGACTAAGAAATTGTCCTTCCAGGACTATGACATACAACGTATTATTCTTGCAATAGGAACAATTACAGGTCAGACTATTAGAGCGGGCAAGACGTTGATCATTCTTGACGAGATACAGGAAGTAACGCGTGGCTTGGCTGCCCTGAAGTATTTTTGCGAGAAAGCTCCACAGTACCATGTTGTAGCAAGCGGTTCACTCCTTGGCAACGCAATGCATAAAGGAGAGTCTTTCCCTGTGGGAAAAGTAGATATCCTTAACCTTTATCCGATGACTTTTGACGAATTTCTGCTGGCGAAAGGCAAGGCGGAGTTGGTGGACTTGCTGCGAAATAAGGATTGGGACACTGTGACAGTACTGAGTAACGAGTATAAGAAAGCTCTCCGAGAGTACTATTTCGTGGGCGGCATGCCAGAGGCAGTGGGAGAGTTCATAAAGACTAACAGTGCAGTGAAAGTGAGGGCAATCCACGATAACATACTCTTTGCCTATAAGAATGATATGTCGAAGCACGTAAGTACAGCGGAGGCTAACCGTATAAATATGGTGTGGCAAAGCATGCCCTCGCAACTGGTGAAGGAGAACAAGAAGTTCATCTATGGCGTGGCGAAGCAAGGCAGTAGGGCAAAGGATTTCGAGACAGCTATACAATGGCTCATCGACGCAGGGTTGGTATATAAATCTTCTAAGGTGACGCAGCCTAAGATGCCTCTGAAGTATTATGCTGATATCTCTTCCTTCAAACTTTTCCTACTGGATTGTGGATTGCTGGGAGCAATGAGTGAGACACCTCCTGCGAACCTGCTCTTGGCAGAGAACGGCATGGAGGAGGCGAAGGGCGCTTTCACTGAGAGCTACGTGATGAGCCAACTCGTGGCTTCGTGCGCCTCTTCTGTGTTTTACTACACCAACAACGCCAAGCTGGAGATAGACTTCCTTATACAGCATGGCACGGAGATAGTGCCTATTGAGGCGAAAGCCGAGGAGAATCTGCGTTCTAAGTCTCTCTCCACCTTTGTGGCGTCGCACCCTGGTGTGCATGGACTTCGCTTCTCAATGTCTGACTACCGCGAGCAGGACTGGATGACAAATGTGCCCCTATACGCAGTCTCCACGTATTTCTGTTCTGCTGATTAGAACATAGTATCGGTGAACACAGTATTAACATAAAAGGAGGCAGAGTGGAAGATATTAGAAAGTTTTTCTGCCATTTTGTTTTCATTTAATGTTTTTTGAGATAACTTTGCACACAGATACACTTGAAGGCACTTTAATTTATGAATTGGCTCGTTTCCCTATTCACTGACACGGACTCTGTGGCGCATATAGCTTTGCTGTATGCTGTGGTCATCAGTGTGGGCATCGCCCTTGGGCGGCTAAAGGTGTTTGGCGTTTCTTTAGGAGTCACGTTTGTGCTTTTTGCAGGCATTGTGGCAGGGCATTTCGGCTTTACAGGAACCCCGTCGGTGATAACATACGTGCAGGACTTCGGCCTGATATTGTTTGTCTACTGCATCGGACTGCAAGTGGGACCAGGCTTCTTCGAGTGCCTGAAAGACACGGGCATAAAGCTCAACCTTATGGCGGTGGCGATGATATTGTTGAGCGTTGTATGCTGCATTGGGCTATATTTCCTACTCTTCTGGAATGGTGGACCAATAGTGGGGGAGAACGCGCGCAATCTGGCAATGATGGTGGGCGTGATGTGCGGAGCCACTACGAATACTCCCAGCCTTGGCGCTGCCACGGAAGCATGCAGCCAGATATTCGGCGATGGAGCCCGGCAATAGCTAACGGTTACGCTTGCGCCTATCCGCTGGCGGTGGTGGGAATAATAGTGGCGACCATTCTCCTGCGCGTGATCTGTAAGGTGAATCTGCAGAAGGAACAGGAGCAACTTGACCAAGAACAGGCGGATAACGCTAACGTCAAGCCATATAATATGACGCTCGAAGTCTACAACAAGGCACTGGAGGGACGTACACTTTTGCAGGTCAGCCAGTTTCTTGGCAGAGATTTCGTGGTCAGCCGCATATTGAGCCAAGGACACTTGTCGATTCCTAACCGTGACACAGTGTTCCACCTTGGCGATAAAATGTATATAGTTTGTGCCGAAGGCGACGCGGAGGCTATCATAGCTTTCATAGGTCCTAAATGTGAGGTAGAGTGGGAAGAGCAGGATGTGCCCCTGGTCAGCAGGAAAGTGCTTGTCACCAAGCCAAGCATGAACGGCAAAACCCTCGGGTCCCTGCACGTGAGTTCGGTATATGGCGTAAATGTGACTCGCATCCGCCGTAGTGGCATGCAACTTTATGCCAACCGTCACGTGCGTCTGCAAGTGGGCGACAGCCTTACTGTGGTGGGAAGGGAGGATGCTGTTGAGCGCATAGCGAACATTATGGGAAACTCTGTCAAGAGTCTCGACCACCCCAATCTTTCCGCAATATTTGTGGGCATAATAGTCGGTGTTGTCTTTGGCTCATTGCCTATAGCTATACCAGGCATTCCCACACCAGTGAAACTGGGTCTTGCTGGCGGTCCGCTGATAGTGTCTATTCTTGTCGGTCGCTTTGGCTACAGAGCTAAACTGGTTGCCTTCACGACCACCAGCGCGAATCTGATGCTCCGCGAGATAGGGCTGGTGCTCTTCCTTGCCAGTGTGGGAATAAAAGCGGGGGCGACGTTTGTTGACACCGTGAAGAGCGGTGATGGAGTCACTTATATTTGGAGCGGATTCCTGGTGACGGTGATTCCCATTTTGATAGTAGGGACTATAGCACGCTTGCGCTACAAGGTGAATTATTTCACGCTGATGGGTCTTATAGCAGGCACGACCACAGACCCGCCAGCGCTGGCGTTTGCCAGCCAGACTGCAGGCAACGAGGCTCCTGCTGTGGGCTATTCCACTGTTTATCTGCTGAGCATGTTCCTGCGAATAGTGCTTGCCCAGATTATTATTCTGCTACTCTGCGTGGCGGCATAATATGAATTTTTGCAAAAAACCACGAAAACATTTGGCTGCGAATGCTATTTGTTGTACATTTGCACTCGCAAAACGAGAATAGCGATTCCCGAGGGCGTTTAGCTCAGCTGGTTCAGAGCGTCTGCCCTACAAGCAGAGGGTCGGCG
>JAJPYT010000103.1 GCA_021204845.1 Prevotellaceae bacterium
TCTCAGTCCACTGGTCGTAGGTAGCGATGCCCACCAGTCAAGCGGCTACCGAAAGAAGTAATCTTTTAACCATAATTTTAGAATTGTTAGAAAGGTTTATATAATATAAGGTGTTATTGGCATGGGAAAGTATCACCCGTTTCACAACGCGTGATACCGTTTGTAATTTACTTAATACAATCATCAGAACACTTTTTTTCATTTAATCTATCGTACTACTTTTTGCTTTCGGTTGCGAAAGTAACATGGTTGCAAGCGACAAGCAAATAGTTGTGTTACACGGATTTTATCGTATGTTACACAGTTGATACAAACAGGTAACGCCCTTTGATAATCAACCATTTAAGCGTTTGCAATTATTCTCGTTGGGGAGAGGAAAAAGAAAATAATGTCAGTGGGAGGGGTGGAAAGGTGATGAGTGCCGAGGGTGAATGCGATATGGTGGGAATCCGCAAACGGAAAGAGCGCCGATAGGAGAATACGTCGTGATAGGCCCCCGGCTAACCATGTGGAGTGCCTTCAGCACTCGTACCTCATGCGCTCCATGGCACGTATGCTATCCACCTTCGGCGCTCTTTTCCGCTTGCGCTCCATGGCATTCATGCTATCCACCTTCCACCACTCATACCTACCCGCCTTCCCCCCATCCATTCTCCCCAATAAACCAGTACGGGTAGTGGACTGCTGTCCACTACCCGTACCCCCTTGTGACGATCCTATATGGATCGTTGCGGCGATCCTATATGGATCGTTACTGCCATGTATGAGTACTCGTCCGCGGCACCCATCGGGAGGGTTGCTTACTTGCAGTACCAGCTCAGGATGGTCTCGTAGAGCTCTTGCCGGCCGGAGGTCTGCTTAGGCTCGCCGCTGGCCTTGGCGTGCGCCACGAGGTCGGTGAGGGAGAGCCTGCCCTCCTCGAACGCCTTGCCCTCGCCGCTGTCGAAGGAGGCGTAACGCTCCTTCACCATGGCGCGGAGCGGAGACTGCTCGAGAGCCTTGGCAGCGTTCTCCAAGGCGCGTGCCATAGCGTCCATGCCGCTGATGTGGGCTATGAAGATGTCGGCTGGGTCGGTAGAGTTGCGGCGCAGCTTAGCGTCGAAGTTGGAGCCGCCCGTGCCCAATCCGCCGTTGCGTATTATCTGCATCATGGCCTGTGTGAGCTCCCAGTTATCGATGGGGAACTGGTCCGTGTCCCAGCCGTTCTGGTTGTCACCGCGGTTAGCGTCTATGCTGCCCAGCATGCCGTTGTCCACCGCCACAGCCAGCTCGTGCTCGAAGGTGTGGCCCGCCAGGGTGGCGTGGTTCACCTCTATATTTACCTTGAAGTCCTCCGCCAGTCCGCCCTCGCGCAGGAAGCCGATTACGGTCTCCGTGTCCACATCGTACTGGTGCTTGGTGGGCTCCATGGGCTTAGGCTCGATGAGGAAGGTGCCCTTGAAGCCCTGCGCGCGGGCGTAGTCACGGGCGGCGCGCAGCATGGTCGCAAGGTGGTTCTTCTCCCTCTGCATTTGTGTGTTCAGCAGGCTCATGTATCCCTCTCTGCCGCCCCAGAACACATAGTTCTGTCCGCCAAGCTTAATGGTAGCGTCAAGAGCAGCTTTAATCTGCACAGCCGCACGTGCCACTACGTCGAAGTCGGGATTGGTAGCGGCGCCGTTCATGTAACGCTTATGGCCGAACACGTTTGCCGTGCCCCAGAGCAGCTTTATGCCCGTCTCCCGCATCTTCACCAGTGCATAGTCCGTGATGGCTTGCATGCGGGCCTCATATTCCTCTATCGTGGCACCCTCCTCTATTAGGTCCACGTCGTGGAAGCAGAAGAACTCGAAGCCCAGCTTCCGCATGATCTCGAAGCCAGCGTCCATCTTGTCCTTGGCGCGCTGCAACGGGTCGGCTGCCTCGTCCCAGGCATAGGAGCGTGTCTGGTCGCCGAACTGGTCGCCGCTTGCCTGGCCTAATGTGTGCCACCATGCCATGGCGAAACGCAGCCACTCCTTCATGGTCTTGCCCATTATCACTTTGTTGGCGTCGTAGTAGTGGAACGCCAGCGGGTTGGTGCTCTCCGCACCCTCGAACGGTATAATACCGATCTCTGGAAAATACTCTTTCATGATTCCTTTAAAGTTTTAGTTAGCGTTAATAATATTCTTAAGTGTCTCTTTCCATCTCCTGTATGCGCAGTCGCAGGCCTCACGCTCCTCTGCCTTGGGCTCTGTCACGGACAGGCGGCGCAGCGAGGCGAAGGCCTCTTGGTTGTCCCTGTATATGCCGCATCCCATGCCGCCACCGCGTGCGGCACCCACGCTGCCGTCGGTCTCGTATAGCTCTATGGTGGCCCCGCTGGTTGTGGCCAGTGTCTGGCAGAAGAGGGGGCTGAGGAACATGTTAGCGCGCCCTGCGTGAATCTTGCTTACGTCCATGCCCATGCCTCTCATCACCTCCATGCCGTAGCAGAAGCTGAATACTATGCCCTCCTGCGCTGCCCGTATGAGGTGGGGCTTGCCATGGCGGTTGAAGTCTATGCCGCACACCGAGCAGCCCGTCTCGCGGTTCTCTATCACCCTTTCCGCCCCGTTGCCGAAGGGGATTACCGTCAGCCCCTCGCTACCTATGGGCGCTGACGAGGCAAGCTCGTTCATCCGGGCGTATGAGATGCCCTCTGGAGCCACGTTGCGACGCATCCAGGCGTTCAGTATGCCAGTGCCGTTTATGCACAGCAGCACTCCCAGTCGGGTCTGCTCCTTGGTATGGTTCACGTGGGCGAAGGTGTTGACACGGCTCTTGGGGTCGTACCGCACCTGCCCTAACACGCCATAGACCACACCCGAGGTGCCGGCCGTGGAGGCTATCTCCCCGGGGTTGAACACATTGAGGCTAAGGGCATTGTTGGGCTGGTCTCCCGCACGGTAACCTATGGGTGTGCCAGCCTTCAGCCCAAGCTCCTTAGCCGCAGCCTCGCTCACCTGGGCCTGAATGCCGAACGTGGGCACTATGGCGGGCAATATGTCGGGGCTGAAGCCGAAGTAGTCCATGAGGAGGCTGGCCGGCTGGTTGTCCTGGAAGTCCCAGAGCATGCCCTCGCTCAGGCCGCCCACCGTGGTGCTCACCTCTCCGCTCAGGCGCATGGCTATGTAGTCGCCCGGCAGCATTATCTTGTATATCTTCCCGAACAACTCTGGCTCCTGCTCCTTCACCCATGCCAGCTTGGCGGCGGTGAAGTTACCAGGCGAGTTGAGCAGATGCTGTAGGCACACGTCCGCGCCTAACTCACGGAACGCCCTCTCGCCGTATGGCACGGCGCGCGAGTCGCACCAGATGATGGAGGGGCGCAGCACCCGCAGGTCCTTGTCAACGCACACCAGTCCGTGCATCTGGTAAGAGATGCCTACGGCCGCCACGTCCTCCGCCTTAGCGTCAGCCAGCTCCATGGTCTTCCGCAGGGCAGACTTGGCATATTGCCACCATGCGTCGGGCTCCTGTTCCGCCCAGCCAGCGCGGCGGGCTATGATGGGTGCCTCGCTCTCGGGGTAGAATGCAGTGGCGGCGCACTCTCCCGTGTCGGCGCAGACGAGAGCAGCCTTAACCGACGAGCTGCCCACGTCCAATCCCAGTAAATAACGTCTTTTCGTCATATCTCGTTATGTTTTTATAGTGTCCTCATGCTTACTCGTACAGGCATATCTTCAGCGTCTTGCTCCCTGTGCGCAGCAGGTAGATGGTACCGTGCCCCAGGGCGCTTAGGTCTACGCACGCTCTGCCGTCAGCCGATGCTTTAACAGTGAGGGCGAGCCTCCCGTCCGTGGTGTAAAGGTAAGCAATATTTCCTGCTTCCATGCCTTGTATATAAGCTTTTCCGCCCGTAAAGGTCACCTTTTCCTCTGATGAGGCGTTGGTGGCGGAGATGCCGGTAGTGGGCTCGTCGGGGGCGATGTACTCGTCGGTGGGGTAGGTGTTGGTCACGTACACGTTGTTCAGCACCACACGGTTGCTCTCGCCTCCGTAGGTCCAGAAACCTATGATGTAGAGGTGCGAGGGGTCTACCGCGGCACCGTTTGCGGTCATGCTGTGCAGGTCTATCACCATACGGTAGCTGTTCACGGTATATGAGGCGGGGTCTGTCCAGTAAGAGTTCTGGTCGAAGAGACGTATGTCAATGCCGCCCGTCACGTTCGTCCCATGGCAGAACTCGACTACCAAATAGCCCAATGCCGAGAGGTCGAGCCCGCCCAAGTATTCCCAGCCGCCGAAGCCGTATGCGTCAGTCACAAGGGTATGGGTCTCCGTGTCGTAAGTGTTCCCGTCGCCCCAGATGTATGGGTTCAGTGCGTCGAGCGGGAAACTGGTCACTTCCGCGTTCAGGGTCACGGTATGTCCCGCATAAGAGACTGTAAGGGTTGTGGAGCCGTCCTTAAGGGCGGAGAGTGTGTTCAGCTTAACTACAGATATCACGCTCTCGTCTCCGCTGCTTACCTCGTAGGCTGCTGTGGTGTTCACCACCTCGGTGCTTCCGTCGGAGTGCAGGGCATAGAGTATACAGTAGGCATTGTCACCCGTCTTTACGCTGAAGGTGTCACCGTCCGAGTAGTATGTGCCGTTTATGTACGCTTGCAAGCCAGTCACCGCCTCTGAGGTGGAGCTTCCACCGCCATTTGCGTAGTCCTCATACCAGTGCCATGCGGTGTAGAGGCAGGAGTTCTCCGGGTCGTTGTAGAAGGTATAGTCCTCGCCCTCCTGCGCCTCCGTGCCGTCGCACTGCGCTATATGCTCCTGCCCTGTGAAGATGAGGAAGGAGGTATTGCCCATGTTGTCCGTTATGTACTTGAAGTTTGCGCCGAAACCACTGCCTCCTGCCACTCCCGTATGCCCCTGTCCCCAGGTGTAGTCGGGATAGAGGTCTCCGTCGCTCCAGTCCATCTCTGTCACCACCATCGGGTAACTGTCGAACAAGGTGCCCATGTGCTCGTCCCAGCCCTTCTGGAAGGACGCATAGCCGCCGTTCGTGCCGTTATAGAGACCCTCGCCGCTGTCGCTCAGTGCGTCGCTGCCGTACCAGCCTGGGTAGCAGTGGACGGCAAAGCCAAGGTTGGCGCCTTCCACGGGGTACTGCTCGAAGCCGTTGTACCACGACTGATAGCCCAGCCCGGGCATCCATATAACGTTGTCTGCCCCGTTGTCCCTTATCTTGTTCACTATGGGTTGCAGGAACTGGCTCATGGCCTCGAACTGAGCGGCTGTGCTGCCTCCCACACTACCGTCCGTGCCCACTATGTTCACTGGCTCGTTCGCCAGCTCGAACATTATGCCGGGGTTGTTCTTTATGCTTGGGTGGGAGGAGACATAATCCCATACCTGAAGGAGGTATTCCTGATATGTGTCGCCCACTGCTATAGTCTCAGGGCATACCCCTGGCGGACGCATTATCACGTATAGCCCCTTAGCGTTGGCGTACTGCGCCATGGGCAGGTATACTTCCTCGAAGTACTTCTTGAAGTCGTCGAAGCGGAAATGCTCATGCACCTCTGCCTCCGAGCTTGCGTCGGAACACCAGTAGGGGTCCATGTGCTGGCGCACGAAGGTCATCCGCCATCCTGCGTTAAGCACTTCTGCCATGCGCTTCTTGTTATATTTCAGACACGCTTCCACATCATAATTGCTCCATGCCCCCTCGTTGAAATAGGAAGAGAAGGTCTGTGCGAAACCGTGCAGATTAATGACCTCCCCCTCTTCGTCCACAAGGTACTTGCCCTCAACGTGCAGGGGAGTGAGGTGTATGGAGTCTGTGATTTCAATGATAGAGTCGCTTGCGTCCGCTGTGGGGTCATACTCGTCCGTGGGGTAGGTGTTGGTTAGGTAGATGGATTTGAGCCGCACTGCATTGCTCTCGCCCCCGAAAGTCCAGAAGCCTACCCTATAGATGGTGGAGACATCCATTGCATCGCCGTTCTCTGTGGTCATCGTAGTAAGGTCTATCACCATGCGGTATGCGCTGATGGTGTAAGTGGAGCAGTCTGTCCAGTACGACTCGTGGTCAAAGAACCTTATCTGCGCTCCCCCGGTGATGTTCGTTCCCTCGAGGAACTCAAACACGGCGTAGTTATACGACGAGAGGTCGATGGCAGGACTGTATTCCCAGCCTCCGAAGCCGTAGGTTCCAGTCACCAGCGTGTGCGTCTCCGTGTCGTATGAGCCCTCCTCGAAGATGTTGGGGTTCACCTCGTCGAGAGGGAAGTACTCGCTGCTTTCCACTGCGTCTGCCGTGGCAGCCCATGCCGTAAGCGCAAGCGCCAGGGTACTGATGAATGTGTGTCTCATGTGTATCTTCATAGTTTTCTGTCGTTTATTCATTCTCGAATGTGAAGGAGTCCACGTCCACGTAGCCGCCCGTCGTCTCGGTGGCGTAGTTGAAGATGGCGAAGCGGTTGCCAGTGAAGTTCGAAAGGTCGTAGGTCATGGTCATCTCCTCGCCCACCTGCTCCCACGCTCCATCGTGCTGGTAGTAGAAGGTGGCACGGTTAGTCCTGAAGTCAGCCTCCACGCGCAGCCTTAGCGTGCCGTCCTGTCCTGTAGGGGCATCCACGGTGGCGAAGTCCGCCATGGCACCGAAGTAGTCACCGTCCGCAGGGTCAGGCACGTCGTACTTGCCATAGTTCTGTATGCCCTTGCTCATGAACACATAATACTCTCCTCCCTCCTTCTTCACGCCCACGATGCCAGAGCGGTACTCCATCATGCCTATGCCCGTGCGGTCGCCGTCCTGCATGTGCGACACATCCATCACTACCTCGCCGCTGCACCTTGGTCCTACCGTGCGCTGCGTCAGTGTGTTGCGGGCGTGGAAGAAATCGGTGGCTATGTGTTCCGCGCTCAGTCGCAGGTAGCCGCTCCTTGCGCTCAGGCTCCAAGCCGAGTTGTCGGGGTTGTGGTTCCACTCCCATACGGGGTCAAGCTCCAGCGAGCTAAAGTCGTCGCTGCTCGCCACTCTCGATACCCCTATCATTCCGTACTTCTGGATGGGAGCTGTCATCTTCTCGTTCACCGATGTGCCTCCATTACCGAATATGGGCATCTGCCTTGGTGTGAAGGTGATGTCGGCTATCACTGGCGAGCGTCCTGCCATACCCATAGAGGTGTGGAAGAAGCCGTAGTACCTTGGGTTCAGCGTGTCAGGTGTATCTATTATGCGCCCCTGGCTCACTCCGCTGGTCGACACCCACTCTCCGCTCTCGTCCACCACGGCACCCTCCAGCGCCAGTCGAGGCACGTAGGGCCCGTCCACATTCTCCGAGCGCATCATAACCACTGCAGGGGTAGAGAGAAACTGCACCATGGAGATGTAGTAATAGCCCTGCATCTTGAACATGTGATAGCCCTCCGTGTCGTCGTACTGCCCGCGGTCGTCGCTGAAGTCGTATATCTCTGTGGCGGTGTTGAGGTCGAGGTTGCTGTCAAGCTGGAATATCTTCTCAGAGTGAGCCCTGGCTATATAGGCAGTGCCGTCGTCGTCGAAGAAGAGCGACGAGTCGTAGAACAGCGGGTTGCACTCGCTCACCACTTCCCAGTCCCCTGCGGGGTCCTGCGTGCGTGAGATGAACGACTCGTCGTCCTGCGTCAGGTTCCACAGGCAATAGAAGTACCCGTCGTGGTATGCCAGCGACGCTGCCCAAGAGCCCTGGGCGTATATGTCGTCGCGGTAGTTCCCTGCCTCGTCGTTGTACACATGGGTGTGGCTATGCCCTCTCACTGTGGAGAGTGTGCACTTCTCCAGCGACGCTGCGGGGCATGCGCCCACATTGTCCTTGTCCACATGACCCACTATCTCCCACGCCACCATATCCTTGCTGTGCAGCACCACCACCGAGGGGCTGAAGTGCATGGTGGTGGACACCATATAGTAGTCCTCCCCCACGCGCACTATCGAGGGGTCGGGCAGGTCGCTGTACACTATCGGGTTGCTCATCCAGACGCTGTCCTCCGCCTCCGCCTGTTCTGTAGTGTCCTCCGCTGCTATGTCTGGTTCCAAGTCTTCTGTCACGCTGTTGCCGTCATTGCACGCTGTCGTCATGGCGAGCGTCAGACTGATGGCTACGGTTGCATATAATATCTTTTTCATTGTTCCTTTTCCTCCATTCTTTTATTGTCCAGGGTATGTGTCTGTGGCGTATACTTTCTTAAGCACCACCTCGTTCTCCTCTCCACCGAAGCTCCAGAAGCCTATCCTATAAATGTGCGAGGGGTCAACGGTCGTTCCGTCGTCAGTAGTCATTGTCTGTAAGTTGACCACCATAGTCTGCGAGGTTATGGGGTACGATGCTGGCTCGCTCCAGTACGACTCCTGGTCGAAGAGCCTGATCTGCGCCCCGCCTACGGTGTTTGAGCCATCGCCAAGCTGTAGCACCAAGTACTGGTATTCCGAGAGGTCGAGTGCGGGGTTGAACTCCCATCCGCCGAAGCCGTAGGTGTCGGTCACCAGCGTGTGCGACGTTAGGTCGTATGAAGCCGTCCCGTTGGGGTTATATATGTCCTTGTCCAAAGCGTCGAGGTCCAGCACATATTGCGGCTCCACTGGCTCTTCCAGCTCCTCTGGCGGAGTGTAAGTGTCGGTGGGCATGGTCTTCGAGGCGTACACGCGGTTCAGCACCACCTTGTTGCTCTCGCCCCCGTAGGTCCAGAAGCCTATGATGTACAGGTGGGAGGGGTTCACCGAGACCCCGGCGTCAGTGCGCATGTGCCGCAGGTCTATCACCATACGGTAGTCGTTCACCGTGTACGACGCGGGGTCAGTCCAGTAAGAGTCCTGGTCGAAGAGGCGGAAGTCAACGCCACCTGTCACGTTCGTTCCCTTGCAGAACTCCACCACAAGGTAGCTGTAGGCGGAGAGGTCCAGCCCGTTGGAGTATTCCCATCCGCCGAATCCGTAGGTGTCCGTCACCAGGGTATGTGTCACCGTGCTGTATGTGTTGCCGTCGCCCCAGATGTATGGGTTCAGTCCGTCGAGCGGGAAACTGGTCACCTCCACGTTCACCCACGTCTCCACTCCTGCGCAGCTGACGCTCACTGTGGTCATCCCGTCCATAAGGGTGGTCAGGTGGTTCCATTCCGTTACGGCTATCACCTCCTCGTTCTCGCTCGTCAGTCGCAGGCTGTCCTCACGAGCCACTATCTGTTCTGTACCGTCGCTGTAGGTGGCATATACTGCCACGTAAGCGTCGCCCCCGGTCTTCAGTGTCAGTGTGTCGCCCTCGTTCAGGGCTGTGCCGTTTATGCTTAGCGAGAGTGCTGTCACGTCGCCATGGTCAGTCCCCTCTTTCTTTTCCGCATAGGTCTCATACCAGTGCCATGCGGTGTAGAGGCAGGAGTTCTCGGGGTCGTTGTAGAAGGTGTATGCCTCGTCCTCCCTGGGTTCCGAGCCGTCGCACTGCGCCAGATGCTCCTGCCCGGTGAAGACGAGGAAGGAGACGTTGCCGGCGTTGTCCGTTATGTACTTGAAGTTGGCTCCGAAGCCAGTGCCTCCTGCCGTTCCTGTCACACCCTGTCCCCAGGTGTAGCCTGGGTAGAGCGTTCCGTTGCTCCAGTCCATCTCGGTTACCATCAGGGGATACTGGTCCGCCGCCGCTCCTATCTGCTGGTCCCATCCCTTCTGGAACGAGGCGTAGCCCCCGTTCGTGCCGTCGTATAGGCCCTCTCCGCTGTCGCTCAGAGCGTCGCTGCCGTACCAGCCTGGGTAGCAGTGTGCCGCCAGTCCTAAGTTGTCTCCCTCTACGGGGTGCGTGGCGAAACCGCTGAACTGCGACTGGTAGCCCAGCCCCGGCAGCCATATTATATTGTCCGCCCCATTGGCACGAATCTCGTCAACAATGGGTTGCAGGAACTCGCTCATGGCTGCGAACTGCGCGTCTGTGCTGCTGCCCATGCTGCCGTCCGTGCCCTCTATGTTAACTGGCTCGTTTGCCAGCTCGAACATTATGCCGGGATTCCCCTTCACGTCGGGGTGCGAGGACACGTAGTCCCACACCTCCAGCAGATATTGCTGGTAAGCGTCCTCTATGGTAATCTCGTCGGGGCAAACTCCAGGCGGTCTCATCACCACATAGAGCCCTCGCTCGTTGGCATACTTTGCCATTGGCAGGTATACCTCCTCGAAGTATCGCTTGAAGTCGTCGAAGTTGAAGTGCAGGTATGTCTCCGCCTCCGAGCTTGCGTCGGAGCACCAGTAGGGGTCCATGTGCTGTCGCACGAAGTCCATCCGCCACCCTGCGCTGAGCACCTTGTCTATCATTCCGCGGTTATACGTGAGGCACGCCTCCACGTCGTAGTCCGCCCATGCCCCCTCGTTGTAGTAAGGCGATGGGGTCTGGGCGAAACCGTGCAGGTTCACCGCCTTTCCAGCCTCATTCACGAGGTATCGCCCCTCGGTGTGCAGAGGGCTCATGTTCCACTCTCTTACCACCGTGTCGGTAGGCAGGGAAGTGTCTTCCTCCACTGTGTCAAGTGTGCTCTCAGAGCAAGCCGCCGCAGCCGCAGCCGCCACCAGTAGCGCGGCTATTTTGAAATACGATTTACTTTTCATGATATGCTAAGTTTTCTTTAGTTGTTCACTTCATGCGTGATGTGGCGTACATTCCCACTACTGTGCCGGTGAAGCCCCCTGCCAGGGCGGTGGAAAGGTAGCTTGCGTCCACTCCCCCCGCCAGCAGTGTCCACTGCGCGTTTTCCTGCTCTTCGGTGGTGGAGTAATAGAAGTCGAACGTCTCCCCATGCGACACTATCCTCATGCCCACCGCCGCGTCGCTATCATCGCTCTTGGCCTCCAGCCTTGCCTCCGCCATGGCGGTGCTACCTTTCTCCCCCGTTTTCCAGAGGGTGAGCCGCTCGCTTCCGTCCTCCGCCAGCGAGAGAGCCATGAAATACTGGTGCGTCTCGTCTTTGAAGAGCAGCAGCCCGGCAGCCTCTCCCTGCCCAGTGGGAGTGAAGGTCATGCGTGTCTGGCACTGGAACTTATGGTGCTGCACTCGTCGGCACACGAGGGCTGGTGTCAGCTTCTCGGTGCTTGCCACCGGGGCGCACTCGAGGCTCAGCGAGCCTGGCTGTTCCGTGAGCGAGTAGAGGTCCTTGGCGCTGGAGCGCAGTGTCATCCACTCCATGCCTAATTCCGTCTCGTCAAAGTCGTCCCTCACGCTGAAGTTGCCAAACGTTGTTACAGAGTCGCGGCTCACGCCCTCTTTCTCTAATGTCAGTGGCACAAGCTCGTCGCCCTGTGTCAGGTAGGGGAAGCCGTCGGCGCTCCACCTCACTGGCATCATGAAGGTCTCCCTCCCAAGGTTCTCGAAGCCCTCGTTCAGCGGACGGCACGCCAGGAACACTGCCCACCAGTCTCCCTCCGCGGTTTGCACCAAGTCGGCATGCCCAGCGCAGGTCACTGCGTTCTCATGCCCCCCAAGCTGCCTCTGCGTAAGTATCGGGTTGCCTTCCCAGGGCTCGAAGGGTCCCCATGGTGAGTCACCGCGGAATATCACCTCCGAGTGTCCCTCTCCTGTGCCGCCCTCGGCAGACATGAGAAAGTACTTGCCGCCTATCTTGTACATGTGCGGTCCCTCTATCCAGATGGGGTTGTCCTCTGGTCTTGCTCCCTTGTTCACCAGTATTTTCTCCTTGCCCACGGTGCGGTCTCTCTCTGTGTCATACTCCCTTATGCGTATTGTGCGGTGTCCGTCGTACTCTGGCTTTCCCCCAGGTGCGTCGTCGTTGTTCACTATGTAGGCCTGCCCGTCGTCGTCGAAGAAGAGCGAGGGGTCTATGCCTCCCACCTTGGGCAGCCTTATCGGGTCGCTCCACTGACCGAAGGGGTCCTCTGTCTTCACCACGAAGCAGCCGTTGCCCACGTCAGTCGTAATCATGTAGTAGGTCTTGTTGTACGGGTTATAGCTGAGGGCGGGAGCGAATATGCCCTGGCTCACGCCCTGCCCCTCCAGACCCTGCAGCTGCTCCTCGCGGTCCAGCACGTGCCCTATCTGCCGCCAGTTCACAAGGTCGTGGCTGTGGAACAGCGGCACGCCAGGGAAGTAGACGAAGGTGGAGGTGGCGAGGAAGTAGTCTCCCTCCCCATTGGTGCAGATGCTGGGGTCGGAATACCAACCTGGCAGCACGGGGTTGTAGAAGTTGCTCTCGCCCGTGAGGGGATTATCGGTGTAGTAGTCGTCCTCCCCCTGGTAGAGGAAGTAGTCAAACAGTGCGACGTTACTGCTTTGCAGGCTGGCGCGTGTCGAGAGCTTTTCCTTGTCGTTCTCCGTCACTATGCACGAGATTATCACTCCGCACAGAAGCGCTATCGCTATTACTGAAGCGATGTAAATATTAAGTCTTTTCTTTCGGGACATAGATATATATAAGTTTTATGTTGTTAGTAGCTATATTCGAACGAATCCACGTCCACATGGCCGCCCGTCGCCTTGGTGGCATAGTAGAAGATGGCGAAGCGGCTGCCCATGAACATGCGCGTGTAGTCATACTTCATTGGCACGGCGCTGCCTATGTGCTTCCACTCCGTCCCGTCCGTGCTGTAGGCGAAGGTAGCTATGTCACAAGTGAAATCGCCCTCCACACGCAGCCATACCACATCTGTCGGCAAGCTCACTTTGGCGAACTCTCTGGTCTCCACAGCCGCTATGGCATGTTCAGGCTCCTTGAACTTGCTCTTTTGCTCGCTCATCACAAGGTAGAGGCTGCCCCCATCCTTCTCTACTGTTAGCACTCCACTGTCTCCGTTGAAGGCAGCCAGCCCTGTGCGGTCGCCGTCTCGCATTCCCTCTAAGTGTAGGCACACGCTGCCCGAGCACTTTGGTCCACTCATGCGCTGGGTGAGTGTGTTGGGGGCGATGAAAAGGTTGTCCACCACCCGGGAACTCTTCAGACGCAGGAAGCCTGGTCTCTCGCTCAGGCTCCAGGCAGAGCAGGCCGGGTTGTGGTTCCACTGCCAATAGAGCGAAAGCCGCGGGCTGGAGAAGTCGTCTGAGCCGCAGATGCCGTCTATAGCCGTGTATGGCAGGGAGGTGTCTGTGGGTATGTTGCCGTTTTCGTCGCCAAGCATGGGCCAGCCGTCCTCTGTCCAGGTGCAGGGCATCAGGCAGGGAACTCGCCCCACTCCGCCACGGTCCTGGAATATCAGGCCGTACCATTCTCCGTCTTTCACGTCTACTATGCACCCTTGGCCCACTCCACCGTAGCCTTCGAACTCCGTCTCTAATATCACACGCTTCTCGTAAGGACCCGTTATCTGGTCGGCACGATAGCACACCTCACGGCGCAGCCGTCCCGGTATGCTCCAGTCCATGCTTATCATTAGCAGATAATATCTCCCGTCTTTCTTCACCACAGAGCTGCCCTCCAGCAGTCCCTGCTCGTCAGCGTCACGCTCGAACAGCTGGCAGTCCGTGCCGCCTGGCAATATGTCGCTCAGGTCGGGGCGCAACTCTGTCAGATGCCCTGTTCCGTGAAACAGGTACACACGGCCGTCGTCGTCGAAGAAGAGCGAACCGTCGTGCATGTGAGGCGGACGACTCAGTAGCGTCCACTCTCCGGCAGGGTCAGTGGCAGTGTAGACGAAGCCGCGCCCAGGCGCTCCGTTAGCGGTGAACCACACGTAGAACCGTCCGTCGTGGTAGCGGATGGATGATGCCCATTGCCCCTGCCCGTATACCGTGCCGTCCAGCAGGTCGTAGCGCGGTCCGTCGTCAATGCGCTGGAACACGTAACTTATGGTTTCCCAGTGCTGCATATCGCTCGAGCGCATCACAGGAGCTCCAGGCATAAGGTGCATGGTTGTGGACACCATATAATAATAGTCGCCCACGCGACATACCGACATGTCCGGCACGTCAGCGTAAATAATCGGGTTGCGGTATTGTCCAGCCGCTCTGGTGGGGAGCAGACAGAGCCACAGCACTGTGAGGCGGATAAAGAGTTTCAAACAGGCATTTCTCATGTCAGTGAAGGTTTTTATTGTTTTCGATGCCGCAAAGTTAGTGAAGAACTCCGCTGATAAAAAATAAAAGTGTAACAGCAATTTTATGCTATGTTACACGCTGCGTCTTTAGGGCGGAAAATCAAAAGTTACTGCACTGACGCGCGTGAATCTGTGCGGTAACTCGGCTTAGCTCGTGCGGTGACAAGGCTTAGTCACCATAGGGCGTTCGCTGAATCCCTACAGTGACTCGGGTTCGTTCCTTTGCTTTCTTTAGGTGAGTTAGGCGAGTCCGGAACGGTGCTGCAAGCGAGAGCAATGGAGACCTGCAATGAGAGAGCGGAGAGACAGCTCGCTGGCTATCCTGAGCGAATGCAGGGACAGCGAAGCTAACTCGCTCCGATTGCCGAGCGCCGCAACGGCGAAGCCCTCATCGAAGATAACCCCTCGGCGAAGCTAACGGTGCTGCTCACGGTAAGCGGAGGGAGAGACACCGTAGAGTTCCTTGAAATGGGTGGAGAAGGTGCTGAGGTTCGTGTAGCCTACCATTTCAGCGACTTCGGAGATGGCGTGCGGCTTCTCGGCAAGCAAGGTGGCTGCTTGCTTCATGCGTATGTTACGCAGGAAGTCGCGGGTGGTCTGGTTCGTCAGCTCTTTTAGCTTTCTGTGGAGGTGAACCCGGCTCACGCCCACTTCGGTGGCTATCTGTTCCACCGTGAGGCTGGGGTTGGAAATGTTGGCGTTCACGGCTTTCATGATGCGTTCCATCAGGCGGTCGTCGGGACTTTGCGCCTCCATCTTCTCTATCTTCCCGGAAGCACTCTCTTGCTGCCCGCTGTAGATGGTGCGCAGCTTCTCGTGGCCCAGGATGAGGTTCTTCACGGTGTGGCGCAGCACCTCCAAGTTGAAAGGTTTGGTGACGTAGGCATCCGCCCCGGTGTCGAGTCCCTCTATGTTGTCCTCCTCGCGTGTCTTGGCGGTAAGCAGTATCACGGGAATGTGGTTGAGATGAATGTTTTGCTTGATTCTGCGGCAGAGGGTGAGACCGTCCATCTCAGGCATCATGATGTCGCTTATCACCAAGTCGGGTATGGAGCGGAATATTTGTTCCAGCGCTTCTTTACCGTTTGTGCATTCGGAGACATAGTAGTCGTGGGAGAGTTGCTGGCGCAGGTAGACACGTATCTCCTCGTCGTCCTCAACGAGGAGTATGCGGCGGCGCTGAGTGGAGGAACGTTTGGAATCGCTCTCCTCCTCTTCTTCAGGCGAAAGCGTGCGCAGTGGGGAGAGAGCCTCCCGCGGAGGTGCGGATACGGGTCGCGCTGCAGAGGTGTCAGGCTTAATCTCATCAGGCCGTAGATGTGCGCTCCCAATGGGCAGGCGGACAACGAAGCGGCTGCCACTCGTGCCGTCGTCGCGGTTCTGGGCAAAGATGATGCCGTGGTGAAGCTGGACGAGCGAACGTGTGAGATGAAGACCTACGCCTATACCCAAAGAGCTATTGTTGCCGCGTGCCTGGTAGAAACGCTCGAAGATGCTCTCCAGTTCCGACGGGTCGATGCCTATGCCACTGTCCGTTATGGCTATCTGGGCGTATCGGCTAAAAGGTGCGCCCTCATGGGTGTCTTCTTCCACGCTGAGAGCTATCTCAATGGAGCCGTCGTCTGGTGTGAACTTAAAGGCGTTGGAGAGTATGTTTAGGATGATTTTGTCGAAATTGGCGGTGTCTATCCAAAGTGGCAGCTGGGGCAGTCCCTCGTGGCGGAAGGTGAAGCTGATGTGCCTCTTCGTCGCAAGGTCGGTGAACATGTCGTAGAGGTCCTCTATCAGTTCCACAATGTCGGTCTCGGCGAATTGCAGGCGCATCTGTCCCTTGTCTATCTTGCGGATGTCGAGCAACTGGTTTACGAGGCGCAGTATGCGCTCAGCGTTGCGGTGGATTGTGCGGTAAGTGCGCTGCCGCCGGGTGTCGGTATCTTCTTCCATAAGCTGGAGAAGGGGACTGATGATGAGGGTCATAGGGGTGCGTATCTCGTGTGAGATGTTGATGAAGAATTGCAGCTTTTCCTCATTTAACTGCTCGGCATGCCTGAGACGCTGGCTCTCCATCCTCGCCCGATAGCGCTGGCGCGCCAGCATGGTGATGTAGGAGGCTATGCACAGAAACGCGACAAGGTATGCAAGCCATGCCCACACTGTGTTCCACCAGGGCTGGGCTATATGGATAGTTATCTCCTTGACATCCGACTCCGAGATGCCGTCCCTTGCCTTGAGGCGGAAGAGATATGTGCCTGGAGAAAGGTTGCTGAACGAGACTTCGTGCACTCCGGGGGAGAGGTTTATCCATACGTCGCTGTTTATCGTGTAAGAATAGGTGACGTGCTGCGAACCTGCGAGTTCCAGCGTGCTGAACTCTATGCTGAAAGCGTTGTCGCTGTGAGAGAGACGGAAGGTGGTGGCTTCGGAGACGGGACAGTCTATAATGTCCCTGCCTCCTGATTTCCTGCCCTTGCGCACTGGCTGACCGAAGAGATAGAAGTCGGTGACACGGACATGCCACTTGGGGTTCTTTTGCGAGATGTTGGAGGGGTTGAAGAACGTGATTCCGTCCACGCCACCGAACCATAGCGTACCATCGTGGTCGTGGCACGAGGCGTTTTTGCTGAACTCATTGCTTTGCAGCCCGTCGCCCACGTAGTAGTTTGTGAACTTCTCTGTGGCGGGGTCGAAATGTGAGAGACCGTAGCTGGTGCTTAGCCAGAGATGGCGGGAGTTGTCTGACTCCACAGCATAAACAGAATTGTTGCTCAACCCGTCGGTGGTGGTGTATGTGCGCACTTCCCCGGCTGTGGCATCCCACCTTTGCAGACCCGCTGCCGTGCCTGCCCAGACGAGCCCCTTCTTGTCTTCGAGAATCGAGTAGACTATGGTTTCCCGAAGCCCATATTGGAAAGGGTAGCCCTCTTCGTTGAGCGCTATGCTGCATAACCCATATTGTGTGCCTACGATGAGGCTTTGCCTCTGGCGGGAATAGCGGAGGCAGCTTATCCAATTGTCGTTGAAGTCAGGGTTGAGACTGGACATAGGCACCAGCTCCCTCGTGTTAAGGTCGTAGCGGAAGAGGCCGCCTCCCATGGTGGCAATCCACACCCTTTGCCAGTCGTCCTCGGCAAAGGCGTAGACGTTCTGCCCGCCAGTGTCTCCTGCGGTGAGACCCTCGATGTAAGTGCATTTGCCCGTGCGGGGGTCCAGCCATGCTGCGCCACCAGAATAGGAGCCGAGCCAGAGATTGCCGTGTGAGTCCTCGAAAATGGACATGATGATTGCCGGCACCGACTGTGGGTCGCCAGTGTGACTGAAATGAGCCGATGGGTTGCCCTGCTTGTCTATTATGTAAAGTCCGTCGTTGTCCGTGCCCACGAAGGTGTTGCCTGCCTGGTCGCGGAAGATGGCGGTGATGCAGTCGTCGCCCACAATGTCGCGTGTGGGTGACTTGTGACCCCAATATTGGAAACCGTTTCTCTGCGAGGGCAGCATGAGAATTCCTTTATGGTAGATTCCTATCCAGAAGTTGTCGGTGCTGTCTTTGCTGATTGTGTGTATCTTAGCGTTGTGGATGGCTATAGCGCTCTCCTCGAATGTGTAGTCGCCCAAGTCGCCCGTGAGCGTGTTGTACATCTTCAGACCTTCTCCGTCGGTGCCTATAAGCAGTTTATAGTTACCGAAAGGATAGATGACAAAGACAGGCAGGTTTTGTCTGTCTTTGTCAATGTAAATGGGCGTGAAAGAATCTCCTCTCTTGTCATACATGAAAAGTCCGTTGGTGTGGCTTCCAGCGAATATGTTGCCCCGTTGGTCCTCACACAGAGTGGATATGGAGGGCATTTCGGCGCTGGCAGGGTAGTGCCACGCCTTGCCGTCTTTGTCCATGCGGTAAATGCCGTCTCCCTCCCGTGCTATCCATATGCCGGCCTTGCTGTCCTCAATGATGTTTTCCACTAAAGTGGTGGGAATGTGGAGGTTCAGGCTCGTGTCGCAGATGAGCTCCCCGTCAGTGATGGAGAGCTGCGCCAACTGGTTGCCAGCTACCCATAGCTCACCGTCAGGGCGCTGGAGAATGGCGGTGGTGAAGTTCTGATAGACAGTGCCGTCAGTCAGACGGGCAAGAGGAGAGAATGTGTCCGTGGCGGGGTCGTATAGCTGCACGCCACAATATGTGCCAACAAGCAGGTGACCCTCTTGGTCCTCAAAGATGGTGCGCACGTAGTTATGCGCTATGCTGTGCTCATCGTCGGGGTGGTGCTGGTAGACCGTGATTTTCACCCCGTCGTAGCGGTTAAGACCCTCTTCCGTGGCTATCCAGACGTTACCCCTACTGTCCTGCAAGATGCAGTTTATAAGGCTGCTGGAAAGACCGTCGGAGGCGGTGAACAACCGAGATGCCTGTCCACGGGCGAGTGTGGCGAGACAGAGCAGCAATGCTGCCAGCGAGAGAGCAAGGATTCGGTGCGATACCTGGGCCATGAGAGTGCAGAGCTGATGTGCGCAAAGATACAAAAAATCTAATTCATGTCCTCCGGGGCTGCCCTATATTTCTGCCCTGGGCGCTCGGCGAGCATGCTTAGGTAGCTCTGGTAGCGGCTGGGGGAGATGGCGCCCTGGGCGAGAGCCTGCAGCACGGCGCAGGAGGGCTCGACGGTGTGGGTGCAGCCTCTGAAGCGACAAGCTGCACCTATGCGGAATATCTCGCGGAAGTAGTGGGAAACCTCCTCCCTGCGCATGTCGACAGAGCCGAAGCCCTTGATGCCCGGTGTGTCGATGAGGGCTCCGCCCCCCTGGGGCAGGGGGAAGAGCCGGGCGAGCGTGGTGGCGTGGCGACCCGTGTCGTGAGCCTGGCTTATGGGCGCTGTGCGCTGGCAGGCTGTGGGGCAGAGGAGATTGAGTATGGTAGACTTGCCCACCCCGCTGTTGCCGCTGAGCAGGGTGACCTTGCCACGGAGCGCACTCTCCAAGGCTGGGGGAAGACTGCCCGAGATGGCGGAAAGGGAGTGGACGGGGTAGGAGAGGCTCTGGTAGAGTTCCATGAGAGAGCGGAGGCGGAACCGCTCCTCGGCGGAGGCGAGGAGGTCTGTCTTGTTGAAGGCGAGCAGGGCGGGGATGCGGTAAGCCTCGGCGGAGGCGAGGAGGCGGTCTATGAAGACGGTGCTGACCGTGGGGTGCGCCACCGTGACGACGAGCAGCAGCTGGTCCACATTGGCGGCGAGCACCTGGCTCTGGCGCGAGAGGTTGGTGGCGCGGCGCACCAAGACGTTGCGGCGCGGCAGCAGGTTGGTGACAATGGCTGTGCCGTCGGTGAAAAGTGAAATCTCCACAAAATCACCCACCGCGACAGGACTGGTAGTCCGTACGCCACGGAGACGGAAAGAGCCTCTGACCACGGAGGGAACAAGACGACCGTCATCCGTCTGGACGACGAGGCGGCTGCCTGTCTGGCTGACCACTATACCGCGCATTGGGTGAGGCAGGGTGGAGGAGGGGGTCAGACGGTCATTATCTCCTTCTCCTTTGCCGCGAGGATTTCGCCTATCTGCTTGATGTGGCGGTCGTGAATTTTCTGCAACTTCTCCTCCCCGTCCTTCTCTGCATCCTCGGAGAGCCCCTCCTTCACGGCTTTCTTCATCTTTTCTATGCAGTCGCGGCGGGCGTTACGCACGCTCACCTTGGCCTGCTCCTCCTCCTTGCCGCACTGCTTCATGAGCTGGCGGCGGCGCTCCTCGGTGAGCACGGGGATGGTGAGGCGGATGAGCTCGCCGTTGTTGTCGGGCATGATGCCGATGTCGCTGTTTATGATAGCCTTCTCTATGACGGGAATCATGGTGCGGTCCCAGGGCTTGATGGCTATGGTGCGGGCGTCGGGGGTGTTCACCGCAGCCACGTTGTTGAGCGGCACCATGCTGCCGTAGCTGCTCACGCGCAGCCCGTCAAGGATTCTCACATTGGCCTTTCCGGCACGGATGTGGGCAAGCGCGTCCTCGAGGTAGAGCACCGCCTCACCCATCTTCTCCTCGGCAGAGGAGAGCAGTTCTTTTACGTCCATAGTATATAGAATGTGTGTTAACCGCACAAAAATAGGGCATTTTTCATTATTTAGCAAAGTTTCAGCAACTTTTTGCGGGGAAAATCACTAACTTCGCACCGATATAATGAATGACCCGACATATACAATAAGGGAACTGGCGGAGAGGCTGGACCCCATAGGGCTGGACGAGATGGCAGGGCTGAGGCTGATGAACCGCATGGACATGAAATTCGTTACGTGCAGGAAGAGGCTGGAGCAGTTGCTTGAGATGGTTGGTGGCAGTTACCGCGCGCAATTACACGAGGGGACGAGGCTCTCAGCCTACATGACCACCTATTGGGACACGGGGGAGCACCTCTTCTACTTGCAGCACCACAACGGGCGCACGCCAAGGCAGAAGGTGAGGGTGCGCACCTACGTGGGGGAGGAGATGCTCACCTTCTTAGAGGTGAAGACGAAGAACAACCACGGGCGCACGGGGAAGAAACGCGTGAGAGTGGCGGGGCAGGACGATGTGACGGCAGCTGCGGACTTTGTGGCCTCGCAGGCAGGGCACAGCCTTGGCGAGCTGCACCCGACGCTGAGGAACCACTTCAGAAGGCTTACCCTCGTGAACCGCGGAATGACGGAGAGGCTGACCATTGACTTGGGGATATGCTTCGACAACCTTGAGACAGAGGGCCATGCCGGCACGGGAGAGCTGGTGGTGATAGAACTGAAGAGAGACGGGGCGGTGGCGTCGCCCGTGCTGGAGATGCTCAGGAGACTGAGGGTGAAACCGCTGGGCTTCAGCAAATACTGCATAGGCAGCGTGATGACCAACCCTGGGCTGAAACATAACGAGTTCAAGCCGAGACTGACGGAGATAGACCATTTGGTGAACAGAATATATTAACTTTTACACACACAAGACAGCCATGCACGCAATACTGCAAGAACTGAACTACGCGTTCGGCAACGCCATAGGGATGACCTTCCTGGAGCCCAAGGCGTTCATCTCGCTGCTGATACGCTTCGTGATAAACTTCGCCGTGGTGGCGGTGATAGCCCGCTGCTTCTACTATCCCCAGAGCCGAAGGCGCGACTACATGTTCATCTTCATAATAATGTCGATGAGCATCTTCATGCTGGTGAGCCTCATGGGCGGAGGAGCGATGAAGACTGGGGCAGCGCTGGGGCTCTTCGCCATATTCGGCATAATACGCTACCGCACCGAGCCTATACCCATAAGGGAGATGACCTACCTGTTCATGCTGGTGGCGACGAGCGTGATAAACGCCATGGGCAGGGCGGAGTACCACCGTGGGCAGGACTACTGGGAGGGCTTCGGCATAGTGACGCTGCTGTTCGCCAACGTGGTGTTCATAGCCATAGCGGCGCTCTTCGAGAAGAGCCGACTGCTGAACGAGCATTGTTCGAAATATATAAAATATGATAATGTGAACCTGGTGCAGCCCGAGAAGAGGGCGGAGCTGAAAGCCGACCTCGAGAAGCGCACGGGGCTGAAGATTATTGCAATAGAGGTGGGAGCCATAGACTTCCTGAGAGACAGCGTGCTAATACGCATCTTCGACGACGAGGAGGAGGACAAGGGCAGCACCATACAGAACCTGGAACGCATGCCGCGACAGAGATAATGAAAGAAACCGCCGCATTGCTGATGGCGTG
>JAJPYT010000074.1 GCA_021204845.1 Prevotellaceae bacterium
GCCCAGCAGTGCGCGTGCCCTTTGGAATATATCCCCACACTCCACGCTCTCCGCGGTGTCGTTAATTTCTTCCTTTGCCATGAGTTGATTGCAAAATTACCCCCTTGTGCCGTAAAAAACAAAAAAAACGATTATATATTTTGTCACATTAATGATTAGGGGTATCTTTGTGCCGTACATATAAACTGATTGGTCAATCAAATGAACGCTAAAGAATCATTGTGCGCCCTGCTTGAGTCCCTTAAGGAGATTAACAAGAAGATGCCCCGCCAATTGCTCATAGATTTCGTGGTGGGCAACCCGACCGGGGCTATCCAGAAGCACAATCTCGACAGCAGGGAACTCTTCGGTTGCGGTGACAAACACGACGAGGAACACTTTTCCCTCGTGCTTGACCAGGCCATTAAGGATAAACTCATAAAGCAAACCGACGAGATGCTCAGCATCACACCCCTGGGACGTAAAAAACTGAAGGAAAACGGCGCGAAGCCATACATAGTGAACGAGGAGGACGAACAGGGAGAGCCTGACTCCGCGGCAATAGACAAGGCGGAACGTTCACGCCCCGCTGAGGAGCAGGACGCTGCCCTGGCGGCGGGGCAGCAGCAAGAGCATTTGGGCCACCATACACAGCTGAAGATACACCTGATACAGGCCATGGACCGCCAAATCTCCCTCGACTACTTTGCCGAGCAGAACAACGTGGCGTTCGACGAGGTGCTTGACGAACTGGAGGAAATGAAGCAGAGCGGGCGCACGTTCGACATTTCTTATTTCCTCGACGAAGTTATGGACAAAACCTCACAACAGGAGCTTTACGACTGTTTCGATGAGTATGGAGGCAACCTCGAGCGCACCATCGCAGAAATGGGCGATGTCTACAACACCGAGGAGATCCGCCTCGCCCGCCTTAACTGGCATAAGTGACTTTCGCACACAACCTTAAAAATATATGCCTATGAGAAAAGCACTACTTACTCTTTTTGTGGTCATTCCGCTCTTTGCTCATGCCGAGAGGGAGACTTACCACATTGAGGTGCTCCGGCAACAAAGCCGCAGCACGACGGAGACCACCAATCTCAATGCCCGCCTCAACTATTTTGCCGGAAATTGGGGCTTGTTCCGCTACAGTGACATGACGCTCACCGCCAAAGGTAGCTATCAGTTAGCAGCCGAGGTGTGGGGCACCGACGATTTGTGGAACACATTCACTTACGGCACCGGCCACTGGTTTCTTGCCGACGGCACGCCAGCCTCCAAGAGCGGCGACAGTGGCAGGCGAGTGGCGGTGAAGGTGGACAACGGAAACTTCTGCATCACCCACCGCACCAACAGCAGCACCACGGAGTATACCTACGTTGGTGAGGAATTTAACTTCGCGGAGCTCTTGATACATTCCGGCGACACGCTGCGCTTTGAGTTCCATGTCACCCTTGTGGACGACGACACGCCAGAGAGCGTGACCTCCGACCTGCCCGAAGGCGACTATTACCACCGCGCAGACCAAAACGAGGGTTTGGGTGTGACTGCCCTCTTGCAACAGAACGACGAGACCCCCCTGCAACAGAACTGGATACAGGTGAACGTTGGCGACCGCATCACGCTAAGCGGCATGGTGACAGATACTCTCACTTACGACAGCGTTTGGGTGCGCTGGAATGGACCCGACGGCAATGAGTTGAGAGACTACAGTCCCGACCCATACGTGCTCACCGAGAGCGCCACTGCCGACATGAGCGGTGAATACACTATGCGAAGCCGCCGCTTCAAGAAAGGGAGTAGCAGCACTGCCACAACCAGCTACATAGTATATATAGACGTGCAGGAAAACCCTGGTCAACTGCTTTCGTGGGACGGGCTCATCACCAGTTTCGGCTACAATTTCAAGGACGAATACGGCGATATACCCGAGCCGCAAAACATTCTGGGAGACGTGGCTAACACGGAATACGGCCGCATGAGCGACGGCTGGTGGACTGTGGCTTGGGGAAATAAACTGAATCCTGCCGTTGGTGTCGACCCTGACACTAACGAGGATGTGCATAACGCCATGACTAATATGCTGGCGAAGTTTAACGATGATTTCGCTTACATACGCGACGAGATGGGTTGGCCGCCCGATCTGCGCGCCCGCATGGGTTATAAGAGCACTATTCTTGTCTATGGCTCTGGACTGAATTCCGACAATGCGGACAGCACCGAAACTGGCGGCTGGCAGAGTGCCATGTATTATCAAGGTCGCTCGTGGCCCTGCGTGCTGGCGAGCTACTATCCAGTCAGCCGTTTCCGCGACGATGCCGACAAACTCTGGAGCGACGGAGATTACCAGCGTGAGGCTATGATTCACGAGGGTATACATGCCATTTTTGCCGATATGGATGGAGTTAAGAACTCGGCATGGTTCCACGAGGCGGGCAACACGTGGCTGCAAAGCGCGATGACCGTACGCCGCACAGGCGTCTACGGCACGCCAGGCTACCTCGACGGCTGTCCCTTCCTCGCCCCCTTCATGCCCATCGAATGCTACTCGGGCTGGTTGCAGGACGGCTCTTTCGGTGGACCCAGTGCCGAGGGTGTTAACATGTACACCTCCTCAGGGCAGCAGATTTGCACTTGGCGCACCTATCTTGGCGGTACGCAGTATGGCAATTCCTTCCCCATCATTCTCTCCGAGATGTGTGGCGACGCCTCCATTCCATGGATTTGGCGCTATTGCAGCAACCGCGTGCTCGAGGGCATAGGCGACAGCATAGGTGAGCCTATGATGCGCAAACTCATCATGGAATACCGCGCGCGGCAGGCTATCTTCGACATTGGCGGTTGGACCACAGGCTACCGTCAGGTCACCAGCGACTATTTCGGACAGGAGTTCGGACCCGAATGGGAACCTTATTACATCGACTGCGGCATGTGGAAGGCTACCTGCTATCAGCAAATGCGCATTAACGACGCTGACGGTTGGCTGGCTCCTGATGAGCTCACAACCCCTGGTTGGAGTGGAGCCAACATCATTCCTATCCATGTTTGCACCGACTCTGCCACAGTGCGTGTGCAGTTCCGCCCCGAAGATACCAGCGAACAGGCTCTCCTTTGTTACAAGACCGCCTCTGGCACGTCGTATTACAGCCAAATCGTCAACTGCGGCGACATGGTGATTGATATCACAGATACTCCAGCCAATGGAGTGATTTTCTGCATTGTGGCAAACACAGACTACATCTATACAGGTGACTCGCAGCGGCAGCATCACTGGGACTATCGCATCCGCCTTTGCGACGGTGCTTTGGGGCTTGCCGATAAGGACAAGAAGTGGTTCATGAACGAGCAAACTATCACAGACGATGACTTTGAAGATTTGTCTGGAGTTGAGGATATTCTGGCTGACGAGGACGACAGTCCAGCCGAGCGTCTGAGTGGCAATATGCGCTTGCTCACAGGTCTCGTGCAGTCTGGTGGAGAGATTCGTCTTGAGGTTTCAGCAGATATAGACCCCACAGATGTTCGTGTCCGCATGGTAGGCATCGAGGGTGTAGTGGCAGACCAGGGTCATCTCTCTTCCGCAGCCACCTATCGTCTTCCCTCTTCGCTCCATCACGGTCTCTACGTCATCACCTTCACCTTAGGTCAGGAGCAACTCTCCTACAAGGTGATAGTCAAGTAAGCTGAAGCGGAGATTGACATAAAGTAAGCCCGCCCCTAAATGTGAGAAGCACTTAGGGGCGGGTTCTTTTTGTTGGTTTGGCTTTTTTATAGCTCCTCCACTTCAGCTACAGTGAGTCCCGTAGAGGCGGCTATCGCTGAAATGTCAATGTTGGCTCGCTTTAAGTTCCTTGCGATTTCTATTTGTTTGCTGCGCTCTCCCTTCTTTATTCCCAGTTCCATCCCTTCCTCAAGCCCTTCAGCGTGCCCCTCATAGCGCCCTTCCGCCTTCGCGGCACGCACGTTGTCGTCTATTATCAGCAGGTCGTCCATATTGTGGTAGTAGGCGTTCAGCTGCTCTTTGGTCATCTGGTCGAGGCGCAGGCGCTCCCTTGCCTGTTCCAGCCCGGGGGCGGTGGCGTCTGCCGGTATCAGTCCAGTCTTTAGGTAATGTATCCATTCTTCCAAGGGAGTGCTCGCCACGCCGTTGAAGTTCCTCACGTTCAGGATGTAATATTCGGGATAAAGGTCGCTCACGCTGTCCACGCTGAACGTCTCACGCTGGAAGGGTGAGAGGCTCAGTATCTCGCCCGTGTGTATGCCCCTGAACTCCGTCTTCCCGTGATACACAGTGTCCGTGCCATGCCCAAGCTGGAAGTATACTATGTTCACGCTGTATATCTTCCGAACCTTGTCGTATGCCTGCCCGCGGTTTATGTACTCCGTCACCAGCTTCGACGTGCCGAAGAGCATGCGCTGGAAATAAGCCATCTCGTTGCTGTTCTGAACCTCTATTATGAACAGATGACCCTCGTCGTCCTCTGCCAGCATGTCCACCCTGTTCTGCTTGGCGTAAGGGTCCTCCTGGTTGCTCTCGCTCTCCAGCAGCGATTTGATGTGTATCTGCTTCCCCAGCAGGGTGGTCAGCAGCCCTTCGAGTATGCCGAAACTGGCCTTGTTGCGCAGCAGACGCTTCATTGCCCAGTCGAATCGGATGTATTGGTCGGGGTGTGTCGCCATGATTATCTGTGTTTCTACGGCAAATATATGCAATATTTCATTATCAAACAAATTAATGGCGTATGAAAGCGTTCATTGGTTTCCAATGTCATTTCGATAATGTCGCAGTGTCGTTCAGGGAATTTCGTACGTCGTTTGGGCTCTCTACACCAGTTTGGGGATTTGAGTACCTTCAGCTCTCATTTGCTGGTATATCCGCTTTGGGGGTGTGTCAAAATGGTATTCGCCATAAAAACTCAAGCGGTCCGAGTGGCGGAGCCACTCAACATGGGTAGCCGAGGGCCTTCACGGCCCTCGGTATCGTGGCGCTCCACGATAGAGTGC
>JAJPYT010000110.1 GCA_021204845.1 Prevotellaceae bacterium
TAAGGACATGGGCATTTTGGCATCTCTCGACCCTGTGGCGGTGGACCAGGCAGGGCTGGACATGGTGTTCAACCACCAAGCGTCTCCAGACGATGACGAGAAGCCACTGATTGACCGCATAAACAGTCTGCACGGCACCTATATCACGGACTATGCCGAGCAGATAGGTCTTGGCTCGAAATCATATATTCTCGTTAATCTCGACGAATGAGGCAGAGACTGCTCCTTGCGCTTGCTTTCCTCGCATTCTTGCCGCCAGCCCTGCGTGCCGGGGGCGACACGCTGAGCCTTGGGCGCCTTGAGGATGTGGTGGTGACAGGCACGAGGGTGCGTACTGATATCCGCCACCTGCCCATGACAGTGACAGTGGTGGACAGGGAAAGGCTAACCGAAAACATGCGACAGAACGTGCTGCCTACGCTTCAGGAGCAAGTGCCTGGTCTCTTCGTGACAGCCCGCGGCATGATGGGCTACGGGGTGAGCGACGGCGGCTCAGGCATGATAAGCCTGCGCGGCGTAAGTAGCTCAGCTGCTGGACTGATGGTGCTCATCGACGGTCATCCGCAATATCAAGGTCTCTTCGGTCATTCTGTGGCTGACACTTACCAGACGCTGATGGCGGAGAGAGTGGAAGTATTGCGTGGACCCGCGTCGGTGCTCTACGGCTCTAACGCCATGGGTGGTGTGGTGAACATTGTTACCCGCCAGATGAACGAGGACGGTGAGCACACCGACATAAGCGTGGGAGCTGGCTCTTACGGCACATTCCAGGCGGAGGCGACAAACAGGGTACGCAGAGGACGCTTCTACTCTGTGGTGGCTTTGCAGGGCGGGCGCAGCGACAACCACCGTCCCGACATGGGCTTCTACCAATATGGCGGCATGGCTAAATTAGGTTATGAGATATCCCCTCACTGGGAAGCGCGTGCCGACCTCGACCTTACGCACTTTGCCGCCTCTTATCCTGGCGCTGTGGACGACCCCATCATTGGGGCGAGGCAATGGGTGAACCGTGGCATAGCAGAGGCGGTGATAGAGAACCACTACCGCAACACCTCTGGTGCGGTGAGCGCATACTATAATTTCGGCCGTCACAAGATTAACGACGGGCATTCCCCAGACGCTGAGGCACCTACGTATTACTTCCGCTCCAACGACGCTTTGAGCGGAATCTCCGCCTACCAGAGCGCGACACTGTTCACAGGAAACCGCCTGACAGCGGGCATAGACTGGCAACACATCTATGGTCACGCATGGAACCGTGACATGGCGACAAAGGAAACAACCTATACGGCAGGTGACGACAAGGAGGATGAGGTGGCGGCATACCTTGACTTCCGCCAAGACCTATGGAAGTGGCTCACCCTTGACGCGGGACTGCGCCTCGACCACCACACAAAAACTGGCACAGAGTGGGTGCCACAGGGTGGACTGGTGTTCCGCCTCACCCAGGGCGGAGCTTTGAAGGCGATGGTGAGCAAAGGCTTCCGCAACCCTTCCATCAAAGAGATGTACCTGTGGGGTCCCGCCAACGACGAGCTGGAACCCGAGCGCCTTGTCACCTACGAACTCTCGTGGAAGCACCAACCTGGGGAAGGACGCTTCTCATACGGCGTGAATGTTTTCTACATCAAGGGGGACAACATGATACAGACACAAATGGTGGACGGCAAGCCGATGAACGTGAACACGGGCGAGATAGAGAACAGCGGAGCGGAACTGGAATGGAACTGGCGAGTGAACAAGCACTGGCAGCTGAACAGCAACTACAGCTATCTGCACATGAAGAACAAAGTGATAGCTGCGCCCGAGTTCAAAGGCTACCTTGGCGCGGACTATACCGTGGGGAACTTCAGCCTTGCGGCTGGTTTGCAGTACGTAGACAACCTATACACGCAGGTATCCGACACCGATGGCAATGTGAAGGAAAACTTCTGGCTGCTGAACGCCACCCTCTCTTACCGCGTATGCAAATGCGTGACCCTCTGGGCAAAGGGCGACAATCTGTTGGCCAGGCGATATGAAATTAACTATGGCTATCCGATGCCCCGTGCCACCTTCATGGGCGGGGTGAACGTAAGCCTCTAATAAAACAATTAAAGATATATGTTTGGATTGAGAATGCCCGAACTGATATTTATCGTACTGATAATATTGCTGTTGTTCGGGGGAAAGAAAGTACCTGAACTGATGAGAGGCATAGGCAAGGGTATGAAGAGTTTCAAGGAAGGCATGAATGAGCCATCCTCAACAAGCCCTGAGGACTTGAACAAGGATAACAAGGAGGCTTCAGACTCTCAGGAAGAGAAGTGATATGTACTGCCGCTACAGATGACGTTCTGGGATCACCTCGACGAACTGCGCGGCACTCTCATGCGTGCCGTGGTGGCTGCCCTGGTAGGGGTGGCAGTGGCGTTCTGTGCCAAGGACTGGCTCTTCTATGCCGTCATGGCGCCAGCGAAGCCGTCTTTCGTCACCTACCGCCTCATGGGCATGCAGGATTTCCGCCTCCATCTCATAAACACCGCTCTTACCGAGCAGTTCGTGGTGCACCTGCGCATGGCTTTGACCATAGGGCTTCTGCTGGCGTCGCCCTACATCATCTACGTCTTGTTCCGCTACGTCTCCCCGGCTTTGCTGGAGCGTGAGCGCCGCTATTCCGTGCGCCTCACTCTATCCGCCTACCTCATGTTCCTGCTGGGCGTGGCTCTCAACTACTTTGTCGTCTTCCCTTTCACGGTGCGCTTCCTTTCCACCTATCAGATCAGTCCCGAAGTGGAGCCTCTGCTCTCCATAAGTTCTTACACCGACACGCTCCTTGGCATGAGCCTCGTCATGGGCGTAGCCTTCGAGACACCCGTTGTCTGTTGGCTGCTTGCGCTCATGGGTCTGCTGCGCCACGAGTGGATGCGTCACTACCGCCGCCACGCCATTGTGCTCATACTGGTGGTGGCTGCCATAATCACGCCTACGGGCGACATATTCACGCTTCTCGTCGTCTCGCTGCCTATATGGCTGCTCTTCGAGGTAAGCGTGGTCATAACCATGATAACCGAAAAAAAATATCATAGAACAATATGCTAAAGAAAACAAGAATCACTCTGGCTACGCTCAGTTTCCTTGTCATCTTGCTGATGTTTATGGACTTCAGCGGTGCCATGCGCTGGGCTCATTGGCTCACTAAGCTACAACTTGTGCCCGCCTTGCTTGCCCTTAATGTGGTGGCTATACTGGTGGTGTTGGCGCTCACCTTGCTGATAGGGCGGCTCTATTGTTCTGTCATCTGCCCCTTGGGCATCTTGCAGGACATTATTTTCAGCATCGGCAAGCGTCTGCGCCGCAAACGCAAGCGCATGACTTACTCTCCCCCAAAGAACTGGCTGCGCTACACTGTGCTGGTGCTTTATGTCATTGCCGGTGTATGCGGTCTGCATATAGTGGTGGCGCTGCTCGACCCCTATGCCGCCTTCGGGCGCATGGCGAACAATTTCTTGCAGCCGCTCTACATACGGGGAAACAACCTGCTTGCCACCTGGGCAGAGCGCCAGGGCAGCTACGCCTTCTACCAGGTTGACCTTCACACGATAGTGCTGCCCACTCTCATAGCGGCCGTGGTCACCATCGTGGTCATCGCCATTCTGGCGTGGCTGGGCGGCAGGACTTATTGCAACACCATCTGCCCCGTGGGCTCGCTGCTGGGCTTGTTCTCCCGCTATTCGCTCTTCAAGATCACGGTGGACGAGGACAAATGCGTCAAGTGCCGCAAATGCGAGCGCGACTGCAAGGCCAGCGCCATCAACTCTAAGCTGGGCAGCATCGACTATAGCCGCTGCGTCATGTGCGGCGACTGCATAGAGACGTGCGACAGTTCGGCTCTCGTTATCCGCAGAGCGGGGCGCAAGCCCGCACCTGTGAAGACGGCAAGCGACAAGCCACTCAACGCTGGGCGGCGCTCCTTCCTGCTGGGCACCGCCATGGCTACAGTGGCCGTTACTTACGGGCAGGAGAAGAAGAAGGTGGACGGAGGGCTTGCCACCATAGAGGACAAGCAGAAGATAAACCGCCAGACACCTCTCACGCCTCCAGGCTCGTTCTCTGGAGGCAACCTCGCCAACCATTGCACGGCTTGCCAGCTTTGCGTCTCCGCCTGCCCCAACGGTGTCTTGCAACCCTCCACCTCTCTGCACAATCTCATGCAGCCAACCATGAGCTACGAGAACGGCTATTGCCGTCCCGAGTGCACACGTTGTTCCGAGGTGTGCCCCACAGGTGCCATACGCCGCATCACAGCAGCCGACAAGACCGCCATACACATTGGCCATGCCGTTTGGCTGCGTGACAACTGCGTGGTGCTCAGGGACGATGTCTCCTGCGGTAACTGCTCGCGCCACTGTCCGACAGGAGCGATAACCATGGTTCCTCTCTGGCCCGACAATCCCAGCTCTCGCCGTCGCCCGGCTGTCGACGAGAACAAATGCATCGGTTGCGGAGCCTGCGAGAATCTCTGTCCGGCACGCCCCTTCAGCGCCATCTACGTGGAGGGCCACGAGGTGCATAGGTGCGACTAAACAATACGTTTTATCCTGTTAACTACAATCATATATACATAAACATGAAAGACCTCACAAGAAGAAACTTCCTGAAGACCCTTGGCGGCGGCGTGATCGCCTCGTCGGCTCTGCTGAGCGCCTGCCGCAATGCCACTTCCGACTCCGCGGACAGCGCCTCGGCAGAGGGGCGGCAGCCAGGAGAAATGACATACCGCACGAGTCGGGGCACGGGGGAGAAGATATCCCTGCTCGGCTACGGCATGATGCGCCTGCCCGTCGTGGGCGGTGAAGAGGGGGGCACTGCCCGTGAGAACCACGATGCCACCATCGACCAGGAGACGGTTAACCGCTTGGTCGACTATGCCATAGAGCATGGAGTTAATTACTACGATACCTCGCCTGCCTACTGCCAGGGGCTCTCGGA
>JAJPYT010000072.1 GCA_021204845.1 Prevotellaceae bacterium
CCGCCATATTGAGCGTGCTCTCTTTCTATAAACTTAACCTGACGAAGATACAGTCGCTGCCCATAATAGGGAAAGAATGGCAGTATATGTTCTACATAGACCTGTCGTTTGCCGACTACACGCGCTACCGCCAGGCACTGAACGCGATAACCCCACTGACAAGCGAACTGAAACTGTTAGGAGAATATGAAGATGGAAAACAAACATTATAACATGAAGCCAGCGGAAAGGCTTGGCACGGTGAACGAATACTATTTCAGCCGCAAAGGCAAGGAAATAGCCGAGATGAACGCCAGAGGGCTGGACATAATATCCCTGGCCATTGGCAGCCCCGACATGCCACCCTCGCAGGAGACGATAGACACGCTGTGCCGTGAGGCAAGGAAAGCCGACACCCACGGATATCAGCCCACGGTGGGAATACCGGAGCTGAGGCGTGCCATGGCAGCCTTCTACAAGCGCTGGTACGGGGTGGAGCTGAATCCCGAAACGGAGATTCAGCCCCTTATAGGCAGCAAGGAGGGAATACTGCACGTGACGCTCGCCCTCGTGAACCCAGGGGAGAAGGTGCTGGTGCCTAATCCCGGCTATCCCACCTACACGTCGCTGAGCAACATACTGGGAGCCACCATCCAGAACTTCGACCTGAAGCCGGAGACGGGATGGCAGCCCGACTTCGACGAGCTGGAGCGCATGGACCTGAGCGGAGTGAAACTGATGTGGACCAACTACCCGAACATGCCCACGGGAGGCAAGGCGCACCGGGAAACCTACGAAAGGCTGGTGAGGTTCGCGCAGGACCACAATATAGTGGTGGTCAACGACAACCCATACTCCTTTATACTGAACGGGGGAGAGCACCTGAGCATATTGCAGGTGGACGGGGCGAAGGACTTTTGCATAGAGTTCAACTCAATGTCGAAAAGCCACAATATGCCCGGCTGGCGGGTGGGAATGCTGGCGACTAACGCGCAGTTCGTGGATTGGATACTGAAAGTGAAGTCTAACGTGGACTCCGGCACGTTCCGCCCCATGCAACTGGCTGCGGCTCAGGCATATCTGAACAGCGACGAGTGGCACAGGAAGGCTAACATAGAGACGTACGCCACGAGAAGGAAACTGGCGGAGGAGATAATGACGGCGATAGGCTGCACGTTTGACCCTGGGCAGACGGGACTCTTCCTCTGGGGCAAGATAGACGACCGCTACGCCGAGGCGGAGGAACTGACGGAGCGCATACTGCATGAGGCGCGTGTGTTCGTAACTCCGGGCTTCATATTCGGTAGCAACGGCAGGCGCTACGTGCGCATTTCGCTCTGTGCCAAAGACGAGAAGATGGCAGAAGCATTGGAAAGAATAAAAAAGGTATTTTAAATATGGAACTTGAACTTGAAATTAAGGAACTGGCCCTGCCCGGCATCCCGGCAGGGCGGCCGCTGGTGATTGCGGGCCCGTGTAGCGCGGAGACCGAGGAACAAGTGATGTGCACCGCCACGCAACTGGCGCATAAGGGAATAAAAATATTCCGTGCTGGAGTGTGGAAACCGCGCACTAGGCCGGGCGGCTTCGAGGGGCACGGGGAGAAGGCGTTGCCGTGGCTGAAGCGTGTGAAGCAGGAGACGGGCATGCTGCTGTGCGTGGAGGTGGCAACACCTGAGCACGTGGAGGCGGCTCTGAACGCTGGAGTGGACATTTTGTGGGTGGGGGCACGCACAACCGCCAACCCCTTTGCCGTGCAGGCCATAGCCGACTGCCTGAAGGGCACGGACGTGCCGGTGCTGGTGAAGAATCCCGTGAATCCCGATCTGGAACTGTGGATAGGTGCCCTGCTGCGCATAAATGCGGCTGGAATCAAGAGAATAGGCGCAATCCACCGTGGCTTCAGCAGCATTGACCAGAAGTTGTACCGCAACACGCCCATGTGGCATATACCCATCGAGCTGCATCGCAAATATCCGAGACTGCCCCTGATTTGCGACCCCAGCCACATAGGGGGCAGACGTGACCTGATAGCCCCTCTGTGCCAACAGGCGATGGACATGGGCTTCGACGGGCTGATAGTGGAGAGCCACTGCAAGCCCGACGAGGCGTGGAGCGACGCCAAGCAGCAGATAATTCCTGACGTGCTCGACTTCATACTGGACCGCCTGGTGATTCGCGACAACGTGGAGCTCACCGAGTCGCTGACCAGCCTGAGAAACCAGATAGACGACATCGACGACGAGATAATGAACCTGCTTACGAAGCGTATGCGCATCTCTGGCGAGATAGCCGTGTATAAGAAAAAGCATAATATGGCAGTGGTGCAGACCACACGCTATAGCGAGATTCTGGAGAAACGCTGTGCCCACGGGGCACTCTGCGGCATGAGCCCGGAGTTCGTGAGGCGCATATATGAGGCGATACACGAGGAGTCGGTGCGCCAGCAGATGGAGGTGATAAACAAGTAAGCTGGAGAGGGGGAGAAGAGAAAGATGAGAATACTGATATTGGGCGCTGGTAAGATGGGGTCGTTCTTCACCGACGTGCTCTCTTTTGACCACGAGTGCGCTGTCTACGAGATAGACCAGATGCGGATGCGTTTCCTCTATCACACGCGCCGTTTCAGCCAGTTAGGGGAGATTGACGAGTTCAAGCCCGAACTGGTGATAAACGCCGTGAGCCTGAAGTACACCCTCGACGTGTTCCGCCAAGTAATACCCCACCTGTCTGCCGACTGCATCATTTCCGACATTGCCAGCGTGAAGACGGGGCTGAAGGAATTCTACGAAGGGGCTGGCATGAGATACGTCAGCACGCACCCTATGTTCGGACCCACGTTTGCCAACCTTGGCGAGCTTAGCTCGGAGCATGCCATAGTCATCAGCGAGGGAAACAGGGAGGGGCGCGACTTCTTCCTGCAACTCTACCGCCGCATAGGGGTGCATGTGCACGAATGCTCCTTCGGCGAGCACGACGAGGCGATGGCTTATTCGCTCTCGGTGCCTTTCGTGAGCACATTCGTGTTCAGTGCCGTGATGAAGCGACAGGACGCGCCCGGCACCACCTTCAAGCGCCATCTGAGCATAGCCAAGGGAGTGCTGAGCGAGGACGACACCCTGCTGCGTGAGATTCTCTTCAACCCCCGCACCGAGGCGCACGTGAAGGAGATATGCACCGAGCTGGAGGCTTTGATTAAGATAATCGACAGCAGAGACGAAAGCGCCTTTGCCGCCTATCTCACTAAAATAAGAAAGAATATACTTTAACCCACACCCTCCTGCGCGCTCTGTGCCGGCAGCGGCACGTGTCGCAGGGAAACACAGAGATAACTATGGAGAAACTTTGGAACAGCAATTACGTGAAAATATGGAGTGCCAACTTCATGCTCAACTTTTCGTTTATGATTCTCTCCCCCCTGCTCCCCATTTACCTGAGCGAGCAGCTGGGAGCCAACAAAGACCAGATAGGCATGGTGCTTGCGGGCTATGCGCTCACGGCTCTTATCATCAGGCCCTTCAGCGGATTTATAGTGGACAGTTTCCAGCGCAAGACGGTGCTGCTCATCTGCTATTTCGTCTTTACCGTGCTGTTTGGCGGATATATGTTGGCGGGCAGCATTTTGCTGTTCGGCGTGGTCAGAACGCTTCACGGCGCTCCCATGGGAGCCACCACGGTGGCAAGCAGCACTGTGGCTATAGACGTTTTGCCCTCCAGCCGCAGGGCTGAGGGAATAGGATATTACGGCCTTTCCAATAATCTTTCCACAGCCATAGCTCCGGCCATAGGGCTTGCCATCTATCACTGGACGGGCAATTTCATGCTCCTCTTCGGTGTGGCGTGCGCCACTGCCACGGTAGGGCTGATAATCAACTGTACCCTGCATCTTAAGCGCATCGAGCAGAAGAAGGACAAGTTGCACCTTTCGCTTGACCGCTTCTTCCTCGTGAAGGCGTGGCGTGCCACTATCGCCATGGCCCTCTTCGCTTTTCCCTTCGGTGTCTTGTTCACTTACGTGGCCATCTATGGCAAGGAGGTCTTGGGCATAACGGCAAGTTCCGGCTGGTTCTTCGCCCTGTTGAGCACGGGGCTGGTGCTCAGCCGATTGATAGGCGCCAAGTCGCTCCGCCAGGGCAAGATAGTGGAGAACGGTATCGAGGGCGTTTGCATCTCCATGCTGGGCTACCTGCTCTTCGCCTCTGTGCACAATCCCATAGGCTATTTCGGCACTCCGCTGCTCGTGGGCTTTGGCTATGGACATCTGTTCCCCGCCATTCAGACCATGTTCATCAATCTTGCGCCTCACTCCCAGCGCGGCACAGCCAACAGCTCCATGCTCATCGCGTGGGACCTTGGTCTTGGCGTGGGTTACGTCATAGGTGGCGTGGTGATAGAGCATTTCAGCTACAACGCCGCCTTCTGGTTCTCGTGGCTGGTGATGGTAGTGGGAGCCGTATATTTCGCCACCAGAGTGCGCACCCATTACCTTGCAAATAAGATGAGGTAAGGGGAGTTGAAAAGGCAACTCTTCGTAAGGGGTTGTGTCAAAATGAGATACGTAGAGTTTATCTTCGATGAGGGCTTTGCCGTTCGCAAGCTGTCCGAGTGGCGGAGCCACTCCACAAGGTTAGCCGCAGGCCTTTACGACCTGCGGATGAGGTAAGGGGAGTTGAAAAGGCAGCTCTTCGTAATGGGTTGTGTCAAAATGGAGAACGGCGAACGGCGAACGGCGAAGCCCTCATCGAAGATAAACCCTCAGCGAAGCTAATCCGCAAGCGGTCCGAGTGGCGGAGCCACTCCACAAGGTTAGCCGCAGGCCTTTACGGCCTGCGGATGAGGCACATAGTGCCGATGAGTGCCAGAGGTACTCAAGATATTAGGCAGCGTCGTTTGGCAGGAATGTTGAGTACCTTCGGCACTCTATCGGGATGTGCTGGGGCGTGTCAAAATGGATAACCTGCAAGCGGAAAGAGCGCCGAAGGTGCTCCCCC
>JAJPYT010000144.1 GCA_021204845.1 Prevotellaceae bacterium
CAGGAAGTGCTTCGTGCCGTTGTACTGGTAGGAAGCCAGAGTGTATTTGCCATCCTCCTGAGTTGCGAGCGTGAACTGCTGCGGGAGCGGGAGCACTGAAGCGTGTGTGCCCCAAGTGTTGCCACCGCCCAGATACTGGCCAGTCTCAACGTTCTGAACGATATACATGCCGTCCTCAACTGGGCTCTCAACCACGTATACGAAGTTGTTAGCCGAGGCGTGTGCAGCGGCAATAGCTATGACGGCTGCGTTGTATGTAGCGTACGTCGGGTCAGCATTGAATGCTGCAATAGCTGCCTCCTGGGCTGCGGCTACGTCAGAATCCATGTCGCCCTCGGCTGCTGCGGGCAGTGCGGGAATCTCGTTAACGCTTGTAACTTTCAAGTTCTTCCAAACGATCCAGTTGTAGTTGGCGTTGGAAACTGAGAAGTTAATGTCAAGCGTACCTTCTGAGTCTGCTGTGCCGAAGAGAGTAAGAGTACCATAGAGTTCGTAGTGGTTGTTAAACTCTGTGGTTGCTGTACCGGCGTTGATGTCAAGGCTCAGGTCGTTAACATTGAATGTGGTACCAGCTGAGATGGCTGTTGTGCCAGACTCGTTGAACGCACGCATGTCTATGCTTACCTGATATGTCTCGCCCGGTGTGAGACCAGTGATCGGGTCGTGATAGAGAACATCGTCGGGCAGGTTGTTACCAGCGCTGTACCAGTACTCAACAAACGGAACTACCATGCCAGATGGGTCATCCTCACTGCTCCATGTGTTGATGTGGAAGTTCCCTGCAGAAGTACTGTTCATGCTTGTCCAGTGGTCTGGTAAATACCTGTCAACATCAGAATTATATTCACCGAGATCAGCCTCGCAGCTGTGGTAAGTAACTATACCATTTATAATGTCTGAAGCCTCTGAATCTGAAACTGGAATCAGTTCCCACATTGAGGCAGCGCTACCTGAGGTGGCAGTCCAAACATCGTAGTCCATCACTTGACCTTTATAGCTTTCGTAGTCACTTGTAGTCCCGGCATAATAGTTGGTGGACGCTGACCAGAGGTGGTAACCGTTAGAAGTCGTTATGTAGGCATGATAACTACCGTCCTCTCCAGTTCCAGTTTGGGTGAAGTAGAATGTCTCAGCACCGTTTTCGGAGAGAGAAGCATAAGCTTGGCTGCTCTGGGAATTGAAGCCATAGCCGTTAGAAGCGTTAGTAATCAGGTAATTGCCATCGTCCTGCTTTTCCACCTTCCACAAGAATGCTGGATCAGACTCATCCATATCATAGCAAGCAGCGTCACCAGCAGTGTGGTAGTCGGTGGTCTCAGTCGCATAGTACATGCCCAAGTCTTTGCCATAGTTCTCGTAGTTCAAGTAAAGAGAAACGAAGCGGTAATAGCCGTCCTCAATGTCAAGGGTCTTGTTTGTGATGTTGTTAGCCACCTTTTCGTAAGAGGCATACAAGCCACGGACAACCATCTCCCATTCATTTGAGGTATGGGCTGATTTGTCTAATTTCAGATAGTCGGCCGCGATGGACAAAGAATCGGTAAAGTGAGCCACACTGTCAGCGTTCGTGCACTGACCGTAGCCGTCACCAACCTCTATATTCGCACTCAGCTCTGATAACCTGTCGTAAGCGACTTTCAGCCTATTATAGTAATAAGTGACACTGGCTTCTTCATATACATCATCGGAAGCTACTTCGTCGCTGAAAGTGACTGGAACGATAGAGAAGTCAAACGGGCCATTCAGTAACTCTGACTCATCCTTTTCAAAACAGTAGCACTCCTCTCCTAACTCGGAAGCTGCGCAAATACGATAATTAGTTGTAGACAATACACCTGTTTCTGAATCAGAAATAGGATTGCCATAGAAACCGAAGTGCCCAGGCTCGCCGTTTATGTTGTACACAACATTATACGAAAGGCCGCTAGAGCTTGGTCTTGTTGACAACGCTTCACGTGAAGTGTGAATACGGAAGTAGTGATTAAAACCTACATAAAACGCGTAAGTGCCATCTCCCTCGTCAAGAAAGCGAATGAGGCAACCAGCTGTAGTCTGATTAACAGGGATACCATTAGGATAGTCACCACTGCTAAGTTGTGCGGCAGTAAGAAGGTCGGAGCCATCCGAGAGGCGAACTTTCTCAACGTTCTCAACATACTTCGTGGCAATCAGGCACTGGCTGTCGTACTTGCTGTAGTTGGTCAAGATCAGGTAGTAGTGACCTGCCGTGTGATCAACCTCATCAAAAGAACTGATTGGGTCACCAATACCAACAATCATTTTACCCGAGATGTTGGAATTGATGGCAGCGAATGCGGACGTTGAGAACATCGTCAGCAAAGCTACAATCGATAAAGTTAGTAGTTTTCTCATAGATTAAAAATTTTAGTTAAACAATAGTGTATAGTCTCAGTTTCTTATATAGTTTTTGCAAATATAGTGTATTTCCGCCAATATAATGCAAGGGTTAAGGCGTTTTTAACAAAAAAAAGTTTGAGTGGGGGCAAAAGGAGGTAGAAAGTATCCCGTTATGCCAGTGCGAGATAAGCGCCGCGGGCGTGCAAAAAGAGTGTTCCGTGAGGTGGGGAGTGGAGGCGCTACAATAGGGGTAGGTAGGTGTGGCAAAATGAGAATCTGCAAGCGGCACGAGTGGCGAAGGTGCTCACGACGAAGGAATCGGGGCATAGCGAAAGGGTCCACGACAAAGGCGGAAACGCCCCAGCAGATATAGGGTGATACGACCAGTCGTGTGAGGTGATTCGACCTGTCGTGTGAGGCGATACGACCCGTCGTCTCGATGAAAACCTAATTAGCTTACAACCCAAACCTAATTAGGTTACACGCGAAACCTAATTAGCTTACATGCGAAACCTAATTAGGTTGCAACATGTCCCCTTTTGGGGCTTCCAGCAGGGGCTTTTGGGGCTTAATTTGCTTGCCGAATGCCTTACCGCAAATATAGTGAAAAACCTGATAGAACGCAAGCATATATTCTATCTATTATGGCATTGCGCATCAAAAAGGAGAAAATGCAAGGGGAAAGAGTGGCGGAGCCGAGGGTGTGTCAAAATGAGATACATAGAGTTTCGCTGGCGGTACGAGCGCCAGAGGTGCTCCCCCATATAGGGGGCAAAATGAGAAAACGCAAGCGGAAAGAGCGCCGAAGGTGCTCCCCCATGATAGCCGGGGGTTCTAACCCCCGGATCATTGCGAGAGGATGACGGGTGCCGAAGGTACCCTCTAATATTCTGGGGGTTATAACCCCCAGCCGTGGATAAAAATCCACGGCATAAAGGAGAGTACCTTCGGCACTCACTCCATACTCGTTACTTAACCGCAGGCCGTAAAGGCCCGCGGCTATAATAGGGAGCACCTTCGGCGCTCGGACTGCTTGGCGTTTTTATGGTGAATCCCATTATGCCCTCCGGCGATCCTATATGAATCGCTGCGACGATCCTATATGAATCGCTGCGGCGATCCTATATGGATCGTTTTTGCCGCTTATGGGTTGTTGATTATCCACCCCGACAGGGTGTGGCGCTCCATGTCGAAACCTATGCCCACCTTCACCACCGGCAGATTCCTTAGCGCGAAACGCTCGGGGTAGTTCTTGAGGTCTATCTGCGAAAGGGCCTCCTCGGCACTGCCCTTTAGCTTAAGCTCAAAGAGATAGATTACCCCGCCAGCCTGTAGCACCATGTCTATCCTGCCCGTGGCGGTGCGAACCTCTATGTCCACGTCGTAGAAGCCCAAGAGGGAGAAAATCACATAAAGCAGCGACTGGTAGTGACCCTCGTAGTTCGTGTTCTCGGTGTAGGGAACTGTGGAGAGGAAGGTTTGCAGCAGCTGGAGAGCCTCGTCTATATTGCCCTCGGTAATGAGGCAGTAGAGATCCGAGATAAAGGCATGAGATTTTGTACACTTTCTCGGGGTAACATACTCGGGCAGCAAATATCTCATAAGTTCTATGCGCATTTCTTTGTTAGGAATTCCAAGCAGATAGCTGTCCATCATCCGCTCGTAACCTTTTATTGTGATGTATCCGCTCTGATATAGCAGGGGCTTCGCGTCAGTCATCATTTCTATAGGGGCATCAAAATCAGTATTCCAACCATACCGACCGTCTATTTTCTCGGGCGCTACCGGGAACTTCCGCAGCATAGTCCTAAGATACGATGGAGGACCAGGGACAAGACAGTGCGAGTCAATCTTACTGGAGGAAAGCGCATTGAGCAGGAGCATTGGGCTATAAACCTCTGGAGAAGGCCAATCGAAATGATAACCTCCATATTCCTGCCTTAGCTTCTCTAAAGCTGCATCAAAGGATATACCCATTGCCTTAGCCAGACGCTCTACACCCTCTTTCATCTGTGTCACCATCTCCTCTTCAGTGATTCCGCATATAGCGGCATACTCCTCATTTATGGAGATGTTCTTAACATTATTCAATCCCCCGAACATATCAGCCTGGGAGAACCGAGTAATGCCAGTGATAAACACGAATCTAAGATAAGGCTCAAGACTTTTAAGGGGAGCTAAAAAGTCGCTGATTACCCTATGCAATTCACGAAAGTTGTCTTCCTCATGCACAACGTCAAGCATTGGAGCGTCATACCAGTCAATCAGCACAACCACCTGCTTGCCTGTCTGCTCGTAAGCACGTCTTACAAGTTCGTAAAGTCGTAAGGATGGGCGCAAATCTTGTTCATCTTTCCCATAAATTCTCTCATATTGCGACAGTATCCAATTCAGATTTGACAGGAGTTGTTCCTTGTCTACGTGTCTGAAGGAAGTCATGTCAAAGCGCAGCACGGGATACTCCGTCCATTCCGTCTCCAACCGCTCCATCGCCAAGCCCTTGAACAAATCCCTCTGCCCCTCGAAATACGCCTGCAAGGTGGAGATGAGCAGCGACTTGCCGAAGCGGCGCGGGCGGGAAA
>JAJPYT010000045.1:0-1537 GCA_021204845.1 Prevotellaceae bacterium
CTTCTCTTCCGCGTATTTGTCGTTCGCTCTCTCTTCATTTTCCATAGTAATGGCAATTTTTAATGTTTAACACCATAGTGTGAGATATTTTAGCTATATTTGTGCCTCAGAAACGTGTTTTATATAAACTTCATGCGCAAAGGTAAAGACAATATCTTGATTTCATGCAGACGAGAGACGGAATTTTCTTAAATTTGACAGAAATTAACATATATGACTGCGTCCGAGAAGATAGACAGATTGCTTAACTATTTGGGAATCAACCCAAAAGTGTTATCGGAGAGGCTTGGCTACGCAAGGCCTCAAATCATTTACGACCTTAAGAAAGGAAAGACGAAGTCGATTTCCCCGTCACTCGCGTCTAAGATAACATCTGTATTTCCTGAGATAAGCAAGATGTGGCTGCTTACGGGCGAGGGCGAGATGCTCAGGAAGAGAGAAAGCGTGAAAGAGAGCGCCGCCTATGTCTCGGAGGCAAGGATAGAGTACGAGAGGTTGAGCGAGAGGATGACCATGCTGGAATACCAGATATTTGAGGAGAAGCGCATGATAGCCAGGATGCTCCAGATGATGAGAAAGAACTTGTGAGCACGATGGACGGGGGGGGGCGGTTTCAAATTTGCCGGGTCCTGCCGCGGCAAAAAAAAAGGCTGCCCCGAGCTGGCGGGGTGTCACTTTTTTATGTATCTTTGCCGTGCTTGTACCAGACGGGCGGGCTCCAGCCATGCCCTATGGGAGAGAGAGAGAGGCAAGGAAAAAGGGCAGACCGCCGGCTTGTCGCTGATGCCCGCCCTGGAGGGCGAGGCAGAAGAGGAAAGTCCGGGCAACGCGGGGCTGGTCCGCTACCTAACGGGTAGTGGCCCGTGAGGGTCAGCAAGTGCAGAAGAGAATGACCGCCACCTCCCCAGCGGCGCGCCCGCCAGGGGAGAGGCAAGGGTGAGAAGGTGAGGTAAGAGCTCACCAGACCGGCGGCGACGCCGGCGCTGTGCACACCGGAAGTTGAAAGTTCATGTAAACCAGCGCTTGAGGGTGGGCCCTGCCCGAGCTGGAGGGTGGAACGATAGAGGCTGGTGGTGACATCAGTCGTAGACAAATGACAAGCGGGGCGGCTCACCCCCAAGGGGGGGCTGTCTTACAGAATCCGGCTTATAGGCTGGTCTGCCCGCCTCCCTCTTTCATTCAGGCGCGGGGCGGCTGAAAGCGCATGAAGAGCCCCTGCCCCGAGAGCCCTAGGAGAGCGATGAAGGTAATGAAAGATTCGGAGCGCGAGCGACTAAGCCTCCCCGTGGGGCAAAAGCGGAATCGTAGCTTTTGGGGAGCGCAGCGACGGAGGGCAAAGGGTTTGGTGGGGGGGGTCGAAAAGATGTATACATGAATTCGCATAGCGAGCGAACTGAAGAGCGGTAGCGATGAAGGTAAGCGAGATAAGGAACTTCGTGTCCGGGGGAATCTGGAACGCGGACGAAAGGGCGCTGCGCCCTATCGCCCGGGGCTGCCTGTGGGTGCTGAGGCGGCTGGTGATAACGGGCGAGTGCTT
>JAJPYT010000045.1:1637-4929 GCA_021204845.1 Prevotellaceae bacterium
TCGCCCGGGGCTGCCTGTGGGTGCTGAGGCGGCTGGTGATAACGGGCGAGTGCTTCGCCCGGAACAAGCTCTACAGCTATGCCGCGGCGCTCACCTACAATTGCATACTGGCCGCCGTGCCGGTGCTGAGCATGATGTTCGCCATAGCCAGGGGCTTCGGCTTCGGGGCGGTGATAGAGGCGCGGATAAAGGAGAACCTGAGCGCGAGCGACGAGCTGATAAACGAGGTGTTCGGCTTCATAAACCACTACCTCGAGCACACGCACAGCGGGGTTTTCCTGGGGGTGGGCCTGCTGCTGCTGCTCTACACGGTGGTGATGCTGACCTCGAACATAGAGACGGCTTTCAACACCATCTGGCACGTGCGCTCCTCGCGCAACATCTACAGGCAGATTCTGGGCTACGCCGCCATCTTCCTGCTCTTCCCGCTGCTCATAATCGTCACCTCGGGCTTCAGCGTGTTCATGCTCACCATGGTGGCGCAGCTTGGCGAATACGGGCTGCTGTCGGACACTATGGGCTTCGTGATAAAATACACGCCCATGCTGCTCTCCTGCCTCTGCTTCGTGGCGCTATATAAATTCATGCCCAACACCAGGGTGCGCTGGCGCTCGGTGATAGTGCCGGGCTTCGTGGCGGGCTGCCTGTTCCAGGTGTTGCAGTATTTCTACATCCACTCGCAGCTGATGCTCACCGGCTACAACGCCATCTACGGCTCGTTCGCCGCCCTGCCGCTGTTCATGCTGTGGCTGCAGTTCTCGTGGTACATCTGCCTTGGCGGAGCCGAGATGAGCTACGCCCTGCAGCACGACGCGGACTACGTGTTCGCGAAAAACAGCCGCCACATAGCCCGCCAGGAGCACGACTCGCTGTGCCTCTACCTGATGGCGGAGATAGCCCGGCGCTTCCGCGAGGCGAAGCCTGCCCTCGCGGTGGGCGACCTGGCGGGGGTGACGGGGCTGCCCGTGGCCCTGGCGCAGGGGTTGGCGGACGAACTGGTGGCAGCGGGCTTGCTGAGCGAGATTATGGAGGGGAAGGGAACCCACGTGCTATACCAGCCGGGCGCGGATATCAGCCTAATGACCGTGAACTACGTGCTGCGGCGGATAGACGTGAAGGGGGAGGGGCACATATCGCCCTCGTGGGCCGGCGGCAACAAGAGGTGGCACATGATTCTGGGCATACGCTCCAGCCTCTCAGCAGTGGAGGGAGACACCCTGGTGGCCGACCTGTGAAAAAAAGCGGAAAGCTCTTGCTTTTTTTTGAGCGGAAAGCTCTTGCTTTTTCGAAATGTTTTTGCTATCTTTGCCACCAGAATACAATCTGGCTGGTCAGAACAAACAAACGACGACAATATCATGACAAACAAGACTTCGCACGTTAAGCCGGCAGTAAAGCGGGCGTGGCTGCTGAGCGTGCTGGCAGGGGCGCTGGCGCTGGGGCTGGCCTCGTGCAGCGACGACATCCCTGCCGACAAATACTATACCTTCACGGGCGAGATGCTGAGCGACTACCTGCAATCGCGCCCGCAGCTGAGCAAGTTCGTGGAAATAATAGACCGCGCCGAGTACAGCGAGCGGGGCGTGAACCTGATGGACCTGATTGCCACCTACGGGCAATACACCTGCTTCGCCCCCGACAACGACGCTGTGGACAACTACCTGCAAGAGAACGGATACAAGAGCGTGAGCGACATCCCCTACGACATCTGCGACACGATAGCCCGCACGCATCTGGTGAACGGCAGAGCCTTCGGCACGGAAGACTTGCTGGGGGCGACCTCGCTGAGCAGCGTGAACATGAACGACCGCTACCTGCAGATTCAGGAAAGCTTCGCCTATGTGGAGGGCGGAGACACCATCTACACCACCGACTCGCTGGAGATAGAGGGCAAAAGCGACGTGCACAACACCTACAGGCTGAACAGAAGCGGCTACATTTACTTCAACCTGTGCAACGACTCCGTGGAGAACGGCATAGTGCACACGGTGAACGCCGTGATTTCCTCGTCGAACCAGACGGTGTTCGACCTCATGGAGGAGAACGAGGACATATCCCTCTTCACCGCCGCCATGCAAGCCGTGGGGCTGGGAGAGTACGTGCGCAATCATATAAAGGACAGCAGCTGGAACCCGGACCTTTACGAGGACAAGAGCGTCTACTCAGGCACGCAATGGGACTACTGCCACATTCCCGAAAGCAAGAACTACGGCTTCACCATCTTCGCCTGTCCCGACTCGGTTCTGGAGGCGAAATATGACATAACCGACCTGCAGTCGTTCTACGACTACGCACGGGGAATCTACGGAGGCGAGGAGCTGGACGTGAACGACCCCGCGAGTGCCGAGGCTCTCACCGACACGCAGTCGCCCCTGCGCCGCCTCATTGGCTATAACATGCTGAGACAGAAGGGAATGTACTCCGACCTCACAAGCATAACAACCATAGAGACCACCCTGGTGAACCCCACGGAATGGTACGCCACGATGGACACGCTGACCACCCTGAAAGTGGAACGGCTGACCGTGACACGATACATAGGCTACGGGGAACACGACGAGCGCAACGAGCTCTACCTTAACCGAGGCGACATGAGCAGGGAGTGCTACACCCCAGGCATACACGTGGACAAAGAGGTGGGAGGCAATTATGTGAACGACGGACTGAACGGCGTGTACTACACCACCGACGGACTGGCAGACTACGGAGAGGAGACGAAACAGAACATTTTCAACACCCGCATGAGAATGGACCTCTACTACATGTTCCCGGAGCTGATGACCAACAACGTGCGGGACGGCAGAACGACCAACCTGTGGGCGAACTCTAACGAGCCTGACAAGAACATAACCTCGCCAAACTACTGGTTCCCAAATGGTTATCTTGACAATGTGAAGGTTAACGACGACGGCATATTCCTCTTCCAAAGCCAGCACAACACTTACTCCAGCTACGAGGGCGACGAGTTCAACCTCGCCTCCGACGTCAACTCTTACGACATAACGTTCAACCTGCCCAGCGTGCCCTCCGGCACATACCAGATACGCCTGGGCTTCTGCGCCATGGCCTCGCGCGGCATCTGCCAGTTCTATCTCGACGGCGAGCCGCAGGGAATACCTTTTGACATGCGAGACACTAACATAGAAGACCGCACGGGCTGGTTTGCCCTCACCTCCAACTCGTACAGCTCTGACGAACTGGAGCAGGCGAAGAAGAATATGCACAACATGGGCTGGTGGCACGGACCGCGCAGCGTGTTCCGCTACGCCACTGAAGGCTCGGTCGACGGCTC
>JAJPYT010000016.1 GCA_021204845.1 Prevotellaceae bacterium
GTATGTTGAGTACCTCTGGCACTCATTCCCTATTCGTACCCTTACCGTGGGCCGTAAAGGCCCACGGCTAACCATGTGGAGCGCCTCTGGCGCTCGGACAGCTCGCAAAGCTCTATGTATCCCATTTTTGACACATCCTCTTACCTCGTTGAGCACCTTCGGCGCTCGTGCAGCTTGTGGATTAGCTTCGCTGAGGGTTTATCTTCGATGAGGGCTTCGCCGTTCACCGTTCCCCATTCACCGTTCACCATTTTAACTCACCCCCCTTCGCCTTAAGACGAGACAGAGGCTTAAGGCGAGGGGCGAATCTCCCTTAAGTTAACAGGCTCTGGCGATCCTATATGGATCGTTCCAGCGATCCTATATGAATCGTTAGGATGTGTCAAGGGGAGACTCTATGCCGCCCAAAAAGGACACAAAGGAATGCGAGCGGTATTGGGCAGTTATGCGGAAATATATAATCGTCACAGCACGAACGAAGGTTGGTCAGTGCACTAACTAAGGCTCGTCAGTGCGGTGATTGACCATAAGCTACATCACTGACAGCTCATGAACGCATGGGACTGGAGCAGAGGCGATAGGAGGAAGAACCGTTAATTATAGTTAAGAATTGGCATATCTACACAATAAACGAAAAACACCTATTAGGAAATGTAGTAACTTTGTGCCCGTGTTATATGGATATAATGAACAGCAATATTAACTTTTAACTTTATCAACTTTTAAAACAACGTATGAAAAGCAGAACACTTTCTTTGGCAGTTGCATGCCTGATGGGCATAGCTGCCTATGCGCAGTGGACGGCTCCAGAGCAGCCGACCGCAGCAGGAGAACTTGTTTCCGGTCACAGCTACCAGATCAGGAATGCTGACGCGGGAGATCTGTATTTAGCAGGCGGTACCTCCTGGTACACTTGGGCCACTTCTCTGATACTTGTTGAGAGGAGCGACGCAAGCACGCCTATCACCTACACCATCAGTTATGAAGAGGGAGACGAAGCCATGAATACGGGTTGGACTCTGGTGAACTCCTCTACTGAGGAGTACACCTTCATCTCCGGCACTATCGACAGCGACGATGCGGTACTGAGCCTTTACAACGGTCTCGGCGAGCTCCACGTCGACATGGCAGCCCAGGGGCATAACTACTTCGACATCACAGAGACGGATGCCACTAACCACTATTACCAGATTCAGGTGATAAGCGCAGACACTCTCTATGGCGAGACGAGCGGTTGCCTTGGCTACATCAAGACGGACGAGAACTATCCCTCTGCCGTTTACGCTTTCCTCGACCCGTCGGACAGCGACAACGGTTGCAAGTGGGAGCTCGTAGACTGCACGGAGTACATTGCCCGCTTAAACCTGTATGACGCACTCGTTGAGAGCACCAACTACAGCACGATGGACGCTACCGTGGTAAGCAGCGCGACAAATGTTTACAACAACGCCAGCGCCACAATAGAAGAACTCGATGCAGCCACTCTTGCGGTTAAGACCGCCAGGAACGACGCCATAATGCAGGGCGCTACACAAGCCAACCCCGCAGACGTGACGATGTTGATAGATAACAACGACTTCTCCACAGGAAGCATCAGCGGTTGGGATTGCACCTTCGTAAGCGGCAGCACCGCAACGAACGTTGGTTATCAGAGCGCAAGCTACACTAACACTTCCTACACATACGTAAATCACAACGATGAGGAAGTGAATCCGAATGTCAATCAATTCATCGAGGCATGGAGCGAATCAGGCGCGCAGTATGGCAGCACAGATGTATCTCGCAGTATTGGTGACGCTGAGTTGAGCCAGACAATGAAGGAATTGCCTGCTGGTAACTACAGATTGGCTGCCGATGTGATTGCTGTTAACCAAGACGACGCAAGTCTCACCGTAACGGGCACACAGCTGTTCGCCACGAGCGCTGATTTCGACATGTACACAGAAATATCCACAGCAAACGAAACACCAGAGCACATTACTTTGCTGTTCGCAAGCGACGGTGGTGACGTGACTATCGGCCTCCGCACCCAGAACACCAATGCCAACTGGATTGCAGCCGATAACTTCGAGCTCACCTATTATGGAAACGAGTCAAGCGCATACTATTTCATCTTGGAAGAAACTATCAATACTTACGAAGAGGCATATCCTGAGCTGAGCGAAGTTTATGCCAACAACGAAGTGAAGGCAGCATACGAGGAAGCAATGGCAAACGCCCAGTCTTTACTTAGCAACGGCGGCAGCGACGATGAATATCAGGCAGCAGCCGACGCACTGAGCGAGGCAGGAAGCACCCTTGACACAAGCGTAAGCGAATATGCCACTGTAGCCGCCAAGATAGAGTATGTTCTCTCACTGGAATCACAGTCCCAGGAGAACGGCTGGGACGGCTTGGTAGACAATCTGAGCGAGTATCGTGAAGGAACTCTGGAGCCAGGCTACTACGACGGCACTCTCACCAGCGACGAGATAGCTGAAATCAGCGACACCATAAGCAATATGCTTGCCGACTACATCAGCCAGAACGTTCAGGCTGGTCAGGATGTAAGTATCCTGATTCAGAACAACGACTTCGACACTGACTTCTCTGGTTGGGATGTTGACGAGAGCGGAGCTACACCAGCTTGGGGCGGTAGCACATCTCTGCAGGGCGAGAACACCATTGAAGGTGGTATCTTAGTAGCTGACATAGCTTCTGGTTGCGCTGAGGTTTACTGGGCAGCATTTGATATCAGCCAGACCATCAAGAACATGCCAGAAGGTCTCTACACCCTGTCTTGCCAGGCATTTGAGCGTGACGACGCAAGCAATGGCATAGACGCTGAGCTTTATGCACAGTTAGAGGGCGAGGACGAGCAAACCCAGAAGGTTATGGATATCTATACTGACGGCAGCGCAGAGCAGCTGTACGGTTGCGGTGAATGGTACGATGACTCAGCTGTTACACTTAGCGACGGTACTTCAGGATATATTCCCAACGGTATGAACGGAGCTGACGTTTACTTCTATGCAGGTCACTATTACAACAGCATGCAAGTGCTGGTGGTAGAGAGGGGCGACCTCAAGATCGGTATCCGCAACACCAACGCTACCGACTGGGTATTGTTCGACACCTTCCGCCTGGTTTACGAGGGTAACGACGCAAGCGTCTATAAGGACTATATCCAGAACCTGATTGACGAGGCAAACACCTTGGGTGACGACGGTGTGCTCACCGCAGAGGCAGAAAGCATGATTAACGCCGCTATTATACAGGGCGAAGACGCCATGGGCGGCAGCGACGGTGAAACTTGCATAGCAGCTATCGAAGCTCTGAGAGAGGCGATATCTTTCGGTAACACCAGCATTTCCCTGGTGTCTGACCTTGAGACCCTCTACAACTATATTACCGAGGTTAGCATGAGCGAGATCGAGAGTTCCGAGTCTACATATGACGGTCTGCTCGATGAAGTTTCAAGCGCGTTGGACGACGGTGAGTTCGAGACCAACGCCGCAGTAGAGCAGTATATGCTCGATCTGAAGAAGGGCTTGACAGCTTACGCTCAGTACGACTTCCTCAACGCCACAGAGGATAATCCTGCCGACCTTACCGCAGTGATTCTGACTCACGATGGCGTTGACGTAAACGGCGACGGCAGCACATTAGGTTGGGACATCGACGGCAGCGTAGGTCTTGGTAACGGCTGCGTAGAGATGTACAACTTAGACGCCGGCAACACAATGAGCCAGACCATCTATGGTCTCGCGGCTGGTTACTATCGCCTTGGCGTTCAGGGCTTCTATCGTGCAACAGCATACGCTGATGTAGTAGACGCCAACGACGTTGACACCCTGGCTTACAACGCAGACCTCTTCGCTGGCGAGGCAGCAACACGCCTCTGCAGCATAAAGAGCGACGCTGAAGCATACAACACTCTGGTAGGCGGCACAACCAGCGGTTCTTGGAGCATACCGACATCTATGGAGACTGCCAACACTGCCTTCGAGAACGGTTTGTACAACAACATACTGCAGTTCCAGGTAACTGAGGACGAGGACGAGGTTGTGATAGGTATCACAAAGACCGGCCTCATCGCTGACGACTGGACAATCTACGACAACTGGACACTGACTTACCTTGGCACCACAGAGCCAAGCGAGGACGCTACCACCGCTATTGAGAGCGCGGAAGCAGCCGGCACAGCCGTCGCTACAGCCATCTACAGCGTTGACGGCAAGCAGCTGAGCAGCCTGGCTAAGGGCATCAACATCGTGAAGACCACGATGGCTGACGGCTCAGTTAAGGTTAACAAGATTCTTGTTAAGTAAGCGACAGCAATCATTCTGATACACGGGAGCCCCGGAGCCACAAGGTTTCGGGGCTCTTTTTTGGACACTTTTATTTGCATCATTGAGGGAAAAAGGCTACCTTAGCCACACGAAAGGCACATATCAGCATGAAATATCCCATTGGAATACAGAGTTTCGAGAGCCTAAGAGAGGATGGCTACATGTATGTAGACAAGACAGCGCAAATATACAAACTGGCTCATACCGGACGCTATTACTTCCTCTCACGCCCACGCCGCTTCGGAAAGTCTCTGCTTATTTCCACAATGAAGGCTTACTTTCAGGGAAAGGAGAAGCTATTCAGCGGGCTGGCTTTAGAGCAACTGGAAAATGAATGGACTCAGTATCCAGTATTGCACCTCGACCTCAACACGGGAAGGTACGATAGCAAGGAGAATCTGGAATATGTGCTTGACGACGCGCTTTCGGAGTGGGAAAGCATCTATGGCTCGACAGGAAAGACACTTGACTTGCGATTTAAGGACGTGGTGCGCAGCGCTTACGAGAAGACAGGGCAGAAGGTGGTGATACTGGTGGACGAGTATGACAAGCCTATGCTGGAGGCGATTAACGACAAGGAGTTGCAGGAGCAATACCGCCGCACGCTGAAAGCTTTCTACTCTGTTCTGAAGACCCAGGACAGCTACATACGTTTCGCTTTCCTTACGGGAGTAACGAAGTTCAGCAAGGTGAGCATATTCAGCGACCTTAACAATCTGGAAGACCTCACCATGAATCCTGATTATGGAGACATCTGCGGTATATCGGAGAAGGAGTTGCATGCATATTTCGAGGATTCGATAAAGAGGCTTGCCGAAGCGAATAGCATGACCTACGAACAGGCTTGCGCCAAGTTGAAAGAACTGTACGACGGCTATCATTTCGCTCCTGACACTGTGGGAATGTATAACCCGTTCAGTCTGCTTAACACATTAAAGACAAGAAGATTTGGTGATTACTGGTTCCAGACGGGAACTCCCACATCGTTGGTAAATTGGCTGCGTGAGAACGACTACGACCTAAATAAGTTGCAGACTCAGGATGTGACAGTGGATGTGCTTAACGAAGTGGAAACAATGGATCGTACACCAATAACCTTCTTTTATCAGAGTGGCTATCTGACGATAACGGACTACGAAGCGGAGTTTGACACATATCATCTCGGCTTTCCCAACCGTGAGGTGGAGAAGGGTTTTACCAGTTTCCTCGCACCATATTACACAAAGATAGGCAGGGCAGGCTCGGACTTCTTCGTGAAAGATTTTGTAAATGACGTGCGCCAAGGCCGCCCAGAGGACTTTATCGCGAGGCTGCAAGCGATGCTGGACGACAGCGACTACCGCATAGCTGGCACGTTTGAAAAGTATTTCCAGAACACGCTGTACGTGGTGTTCAAGATGATGGGCTTCTACACCCAAGTGGAGCGGGCAACCTCGCAGGGACGCATAGACGTGGTGGTGCAGACGAAAGACTACGTTTACGTGATGGAGCTGAAAGTGGACACTCCCGCCGAGGAGGCTCTCGCACAAATAGAAACAAAAGGATACGCTCTTCCCTACTCCGCTGACGGGAGAAAGGTATTCAAGATAGGCGTGAACTTCTCATCAGAGACTCGCAGTATTGCTGAATGGCAGTGCAAGGGGGAGTGAGATTTCTACTGGTCGTTCGGAGAATGACGCGTTGTCGTTCGGAGAATTTCATCGGTAACGAAGAACGGTTTCCATAGCAAACAGAACGAAAGGGCGCATTTAATAACAGCCCCCACGCAAGGCATCCCTACAACTTAAGCTACATAAGAAAAAGCAGAAGAGCGGAACATTACTGCCCCGCTCTTCTGACTTATATAAATGTTTTACGAGATTACTGAACGCGATAGCGGACTTCCTCTGTGCGGAACTTGCGAACTGTCTCCGGGTCCTTATCGGTGTAAATTCCATGACCTGTGATAATGGACACACGATTCAAATCATTCTCGGCATAAGGCTGAACAGTATCGCCCTTCCACTCTACTGACTTGATGATGCTTGGGTCGACACCATCATCTATGAGAGCCTGCTTTGTCTTCTGCGCACGCTGCTCTGAATACATCATGTTAAGCTTGGGATTACCAGTGCCAGCGTCAGCGTATGCTGTGATGGTAATCTCAGCGTCGCGCACGCCCTTCAAGAACTCCGCGACAGACTGAATCTGCTCGGCGGTAGTGGCAACGTCGGACTCACGAATCTCGAAGAAAATCTCCTTCTTGATGTCACGGTCACGTGTCACATCCTTATAGATAACATCATCATACCAAGTGGTATCAATGCGAGTTGCCCAAACCTCCTCGGGAACAACAGCAACTGGCTTCTTCTTGTAGCCAAACTTGAAGGCGAGTCCCAACTGGGCTGTTATCTGCCAATCGTCGCGGTTGCTGGTCTTGCTGTTGTAGCGGTCGTTCAAGTTGTTGGCGTCAGCCTCAAGGTTAATGCTCACGTTCTTGCAGATGTTGTAGTCGAGCTGCAAACCTACGCGTGCGTTGTGGCTGAACTTCTTGCCGTCCCAAGCGTCTGTGAGCAAGTTGTCAAGCGCCACTGCCTCACCATTGTCCCAAGCCGTATTGAGACCAATACCGCCAATCAGATAGAGATTAAGCGGATAGTAGGACTTGCGGCCACAGAGGGTCACCAGATTAATCATCAGGTCGATGTCTGCGGTAGCGTACTTGTACTTGTACTTCGCATCCTCAGGCGTTGCCGTGATACCGCCCTTGTTCCAAATGCCGTTTGCATGCAAACGGGCTCCAACCACCGGAGTGAACCATGCGCCAAAGCTGACACTGGCCGTAGGGGTTATCAACTTAGAGTTGCTGTAGTTCGTAAGGGTGGTCTGTCCGCCGCCCTGAATGCCTATGAACATGTGGGGGAAAGGCTTGTATGACAGATTGTCAGCATCCTCCTCCGCAAACACAGGAGCAGCAATGCCAGCCGCAAGAGCCAGCACCGCAATGAATCGGTTAAAATGCATCATATACTATATATTAATGGTTTTCTGCTTAGCAAAATTAACTATATTTAGAGAACGAACAAAATTATTTCATGCTCTTTTGCCTTTATGTCCTCCTTTTTTGTGCGATTTAGCATATTATAGCCCCTTTTTACGACGTTTTTTTACTATCTTTGCGTGCGTCAGCGGGATAGTTAAGCATAAAATGAACCAAATAACAGTACGCACAGCAAAGACTAAAAAAGACATGAGGCGATTCGTCCGCTTCAACTGGGAGATGTATAAAGACTGCCCTTACGCAGTGCCCGATTTCCTCGAGGATACGCTCGACTCGTTCAACCCAAAGAAGAACCCCGCCTTCCGCTTCTGCGAGGCAGAGTACTTCATAGCCGAGCGCGACGGAAAGATGGTGGGACGCGTGGCAGCCATAATAAACCGCAGGGCTAACGAGAAATGGAAGACCCGTAACGTGAGGTTCGGGTGGATAGACTTCATAGACGACATAAACGTGACGAAAGCGTTGCTGGAAACAGTGGAGCAGTGGGGCAAGGAGCGCGGAATGGACACGATAGTGGGTCCATTAGGCTTTACCGACATGGACCCTGAAGGCATGCTGACCTACGGCTACGACCAGCTCTCAACGATGAACAGCATATACAACTATCCCTACTATCCCGAGCACATGCGCAAGCTGGGATACGAGAAGGAGACGGGATGGGTTGAGCGCAAAGTGTTCTGCCCCAAGACACCAGAGCACATAGGCAACTTCCAGAAATACCAGAAGATAGCCGAGATGGTGAGCAAGCGCTACGGTTTCCGCCTGCGCAAGTTCAACAAAAAGAGCGAGATACGCAAGGAGGGCTACATACCGAAAGTGCTGGGCGTGGTGAACAAGTCGTATGCCGAGCTTTACGGCTACAGCGAGCTGGACGAGGCACAAATGGAGACATACGCCAGCCAGTATTTGACGTACCTTGACAAGCGCTATCTGGGAGTTGTGGAAACAGCAGAAGGCAAGGTCATTGGCATGGGGATATGCATCACCAGCCTGAGCCGCGCCATACAAAAAGCAAAGGCAAAGTTGTGGCCCTTCGGCTGGTACCACATGGTGAAGGCGCTGTGGTTCAACAAACACCCACAAATTCTGGATATGCTGCTGGTAGGCGTGGACCCCGAATACCAGAACAAAGGCGCCAACGCACTGATATTCGCTGACATAATACCCAAAACCATTGAAGACGGATATGATTGGGCTGAGACTCACCACCAGCTGGAAGACAATATTCCCAGCCAAGCCCAATGGAAGAACCTCGATTGCGAGATACACAAGAGACGCTGCGCCTTCAAAAAGCCCATCAAATGAAAGATATTTCCACAGACCTGATAACGGGCGCTGAAGAGCAAGCCGTGAACTACGACGAGCATAATATTCTCCATCTCTCCGACATGGAGCACGTGCGCACACGCCCTGGCATGTACATAGGGAGGCTGGGCGACGGCTCACAGCCAGAGGATGGCATCTACGTGCTCATGAAAGAAGTGATAGACAACAGCATAGACGAGTTTAAGATGAATGCCGGGAAACGCATAGAGGTGACAGTGGAGGAAAACCTCCGTGTGAGCGTGCGGGACTACGGGCGAGGCATTCCCTTAGGGAAACTGGTGGAGGCAGTGTCGGTGCTTAACACGGGAGCTAAATACGACTCCAAGGCATTCAAGAAGAGCGTTGGACTGAATGGCGTGGGACTGAAAGCGGTGAATGCGCTGAGCACACACTTCGAGGCTCACTCTTACCGCGACGGTGAGGTGAGAAGGACAAAGTTTGAAAAGGGAGTGCTGACGGGAGATGAGACAGAGCATACCGAGGAGGAGAACGGAACATACATATTCTTCGAGCCAGACAACACGCTCTTCAAGCACTACAGCTTCCGCGACGAGTTTGTGGAGCAGATGCTGCGTAACTACACCTACCTTAACACGGGGCTGACCATCATGTTCAACGGTCGCCGCATACTGAGCCGCGAGGGACTGAGCGACTTGCTGAACGACCGCATGGACTATGAGGCGCTCTACCCTATAGTGCACCTGAGCGGGGAAGACATAGAAATAGCCTTCACTCACACTAAGCAAAACGGCGAGGAATACTACTCCTTCGTGAACGGACAACACACAACGTTGGGCGGAACACACCAGGCAGCGTTCAAGAAATACGTGGCTGAGGTGATAAAGGAATACTCGGGCAAGAACTACGAATACAGCGACATACGTAACGGACTGGTGGGCGCCATAAGCATAAACATACAGGAGCCTCTGTTCGAGAGCCAGACAAAAGTGAAACTTGGCTCACTCGCCACTGCCCCCGAAGGCGGCATATCGATAGACAAATTCATAGGCGACTTTGTGAAGAGCCAGGTAGACAACTATCTGCACAAGAACACCGACGTGGCGGATATAATACTGCAAAAGGTGCAGGAAAGCGAGAAGATACGCAAGGAAATGGCTGGCGTGGCAAAGAAAGCCCGCGAGATGAGCAAGAAGGCAAACCTGCACAACCGCAAACTGCGCGACTGCCGCATACACCTTGGCGACATGAAAGGTGACAAACAGGAGGAGACGAGCATATTCATAACCGAGGGCGACTCGGCAAGCGGCAGCATAACCAAGAGCCGCGACGTGAACACACAGGCGGTGTTCTCCCTGCGGGGGAAGCCTCTCAACTGCTTCGGACTGACGAAAAAGGTGGTCTACGAGAATGAGGAGTTCAACCTGCTGCAAGCCGCTCTCAACATAGAGGACGGACTTGAGGGCTTGCGCTACAACAAGGTGATTGTCGCTACAGATGCCGACGTTGACGGCATGCACATACGGCTGTTGATGATAACCTTCTTCCTGCAGTTCTTCCCCGAGCTCATAAAGAAAGGGCACGTGTTCATTCTGCAGACACCGCTCTTCAGGGTGCGCACACGCAAGTCGAAATTAGGGAAAGCCAAGGTGCAAAAGCTCGTGGATGCGGCTTCTGACCAAGAGGCTGAAAGCCGTCCTCACATATCACAAACCACCGATTTCATCACCCAATACTGTTACACTGAGGAAGAGCGCCAGCAAGCCATCGACTTCATGAGCCCTGACCCTGAGATAACTCGTTTCAAAGGCTTGGGAGAGATAAGCCCAGAGGAGTTCAAGCATTTCATTGGACCCGACATAAGGCTGGAACAGGTAAAGCTGAGCAAGAGCGACCAGGTAGCAGAAATGCTGGAATACTACATGGGTAAAAACACCATGGAGCGGCAGAACTTCATAATTCAGAATCTGGTCATCGAGGAAGACCTTGCCGAAGACGATACCGTAGAATAACAATAGCCATGGACAGCGACACAAAGGACACAGCCATACTTTTCCCTGGTTCGTTCGACCCATTCACCATAGGGCACGCCGACCTGGTGGAGCGAGCGCTGAAGATTTTCGGCACCGTGGTTGTGGCGGTAGGCTACAACGAGCATAAAGAGGGGTGGATTCCCGTGGCAGAACGCCTCCGCGCACTCAAAGAATTCTATAAGGAAGAGCCGCGAGTAAGGATAACGAGCTACACAGGACTTACCGTGGAACTGGCGCGAGAGGTGGGAATCACCTGCATTTTACGTGGGGTACGCTCCACCACTGACTATGAATATGAACTGAACATAGCCGACATAAACCACCATCTCGCTGGAACGGAGACGGTGATTCTGCTGGCAAAACCACAGCTGGCAAGCCTCTCCAGCAGCGTCGTGCGCGAACTGGCGCACTTCGGCCGCGACATATCAGAATGGCTGCCCGCAGGCTTAACTTACAAAATATGAGAAAAACAGCATTTATAACGGCAGCCTTCCTGTGCTGCTGCACCGCTTGGGCACAGTCGAAAGTGGACCTTGACAACGCCATGCGCAAGCTCTACACCGCCACCGTGATGACAACGCTTTACTACGTAGACAGCGTGGACTGCAACAAACTTGTGGAAGACGCCATTAACGGCATGCTCGACAAACTGGACCCCCACTCCAGCTACACCAACGCCGAAGAGACAAAAAAGTTTCAGGAACCCCTGCAAGGCTCATTCGAGGGCATAGGCGTGCAGTTCAACATATTGGACGACACGCTCATTGTCATTCAGCCTACGGCAAAGGGGCCCTCAGAGAAAGTAGGCATAATGGCTGGCGACCGCATAGTGACGGTGAACGACACAGCCATCGCAGGGGTGAAAATGAGCCGCGAGGATATAATGCGCCGCCTACGTGGACCCAAAGGCTCGCAGGTGGTATTGGGCATTAAGCGCCACGGCACTGACGGATTGAGCTATTTCACTGTCACTCGCGACAAGATACCGCTTACAACAGTTGACGCCGCCTACATGGTAACTCCCACCATCGGGCTCATCCGCTTCACCTCGTTCGGGCAAACCACACACGACGAAGTGTTGGAAGCCATAGATAAATTGAAGGCACAAGGCATGCAAGACCTCATAATAGACCTCCAGCAAAACGGTGGAGGGCTCTTGGACGTGGCGGCAGACATAACCAGCGAGTTCCTTCCTAAGGGCGACACCATCGTATATACCGAAGGGCGCAGTGTGCCGGCAAAGATGTTCACCAGCACGGGCGGCAATGCCTTCCAGCAGGGCAAAGTGGCGGTGCTGATAGACGAATATTCAGCCTCCGCGGCAGAAATATTCACCGGAGCCATACAAGACAACGACCGCGGTCTTGTGCTGGGTCGCCGTTCATTCGGCAAGGGACTGGTGCAACGCCCCATCGACATGCCCGACGGCAGCATGATTCGCCTCACCATAGCCCGATACTACACGCCCAGCGGACGCTGCATACAAAAGCCATATACCGTAGGCGACAAGCAAAGTTATAGCAAAGACGTGATAACCCGCTATAACAACGGTGAGCTCACTAACGAGGACAGCATACATTTCCCCGACTCGCTACGCTACACCACACTCAAGCTGGGGCGTACTGTATACGGCGGAGGCGGCATAATGCCCGACTATTTCGTGCCTCTCGACACCTTGCGCTATACTAAATATTACCGCGAACTCTCGGTGAAGGGGCTCATCGTGAGCGCCAACCTCCGGTATATCGACGAGAATCACAAGCAACTCGCCCGTCAATGGACTGACTTTCAAGACTTCCGCACCAACTTTACCATCCCCGACGAGGTGATAGAACGTCTCTTCCAAGAGGGTGAAGAGAAAGAGATACACCCAGCTGACGACGAAGAGAAAGAGAAGACCAAAGCCCAGCTCCAGCTAACGCTGAAGGCTCTCGCAGCGCGTGACATCTGGGACATGAGCGAGTATTTTGCCATCATTTACGAGAAAGACCCACTTGTCCTTAAAGCGGTGGAAATGTTGCAAGCACAAGAATGATTGCCTTTAACACCATAGAGGCTCCAATGCCCGGCATTGACCCCGAAAGACTTCGGCAGTGGATAGTTGCCGTAGCAAGCTCCTACGGGCGGTATGTGGGTGATATAAACTATATCTTCGTGAGCGAAGAGCGGATGCTTGCCGTAAACCGCCAGTATCTCCAGCACGACTATTACACCGACATCATCACTTTCGACTACACTGAAGGACATTGCCTCTCGGGCGACCTCTTCATTTCCCCTGACACAGTGCGCACTAATGCACAGGAGGTAGGTACCACCTTCGAGGAAGAGCTTCACCGCGTCATCATACATGGCGTGCTCCACCTCTGCGGCTTGGGCGACAAAGGACCAGGAGAGAGGGGAATTATGGAGGCAGCGGAAAATAAGTCCCTCGCCTTGCTCCTTTCTCTTTGATTTTTCTTAACTTTGTCAGCAGACCAACAAGCTCCGCTCGATGACCAGCCAGATTGCAATGACCATAATGACTTGCAGCGCCACTGCACACTATGTGATTGCCATGGTTATGTTTGTCTATGCCCGCCACCAGGTCAAATACCTATCTATAGCGTGGATTATGGCCATTCTTGCCTTCTTCACCACCTTCGTTTGTGTCTTCGGTGAATTTGCCATCACTGCTCCTGGCATGCTCCATCCCGCCACTCTTCTCGGTCTCGTGGCAGTCTGTTATCTGCAAAGTATCTATCCCCTAAGTTTCGTAATGCCTGGCTACCTTCAGTGGCAGCGCATGGTCAAGTATGCCTTGCCCGTCATGGTGCTCGTAGCGCTCTATCTGCTCACACTGCTCCTTGGCAGCAAGCCCTTGGTAATAAATAATCTCCATGAGCTCCGCCAGCACATATTCAGCGCCGACACCCTCATACGCCTTGCAGCCGTGGTAATCAGCCTCATCTACATAATCAACATCTTCCGCCTTCCCCACCGCCTGACACACGCGCAGTTTCCTCACTACCTGATAGGTTACACCGTAGTCTTGGGTTTGAGCGCCATTTTCTGCGCCTTCATTTGCATCATCCGATTCAATCTCCTGCTAGCCACAGTCTACGTAATTCTCTTCACCATACTGAACCTCTACCTTAGTCTGCGTACTCTCGAGAGCATGGCGCTGGAACTGCCAAAGCCTATAATTTCCCCCATAGCGCAGAACCCGAGTGAGAAAGACCTTGAGCAGGCAGAACGGGACTTCAACGAGGCTAACCAGAAGCGTTTCGAACGCATTGAATATTGGATGCAGCACAATGAGGAAGAATGGACTCTCTCCACTTTCGGCCGAGATCAACTGTGCCGTAAGACTGGGATAAACCGGCATCTCATGCTACAGTGCGTGCGCAGCCAAGGCTACAATAATGTCCACGACTACATCACCTACCACCGCGTGGCAAAACTCAAACAGATGATACAACTTGGCAGTGTCACCAATTTAACTGAGTGCCAGGACGTTGGCTTTGGCACAATCAAAACCGTGCGTCTCAGTTTCCTGAAATGCGAGGGCATGAGCATTGAGGATTATCTCGCGGCGGCGCAACAAAGCAACCAGAGCCAAGAGCAACTGCAGAACGACCAAAATAATCACTTTTGATGGTAAGCGCACCATCCTTTTCATCTATTTTGGGTATTGCCTACACCTCACATTAAGCGTAACTTTGCAAGCGTGAATCCGCCTTTCCACACGTGAGTGCGCCGGATTCCAGATGCCAAATAACATAACGTGACCATTGGCAAAGTGTGCGAAGCGGCATTTTCTCTGCCGCGCGCACGCTTTGTCTTTCCTCAACGTGGCTTATAGTAGTAGTCGCAATATATTGGCACGTGGTCGCTCACTCCCCCGTGATAGGCAGGACCAGTGTATGTGCGGCGTGGATGCCAGCCCCCATTTGAGTCGCTGTCTTGAAGCCACGGGGCTGTATAAAGAGAAAGAGGAGAGACAAAGGGAAGCAGGTTGGGAGACACTAATACGTGGTCTATCCAGCTCCAGTCGCCGCGATAGCGGTACGTGCCCTCGGAGGGGTGCTTGCCTTGTGGAGCCAAGTCAACCAACGCGTCCAACACCTTGAATACAGGATCACGAGAAGCGGCATTGAAATCCCCCATCACCAGCAAGCGGCAATCCTGCCCTAAGGAGTCAATCAGAGCGGCAAGCGTTTCTGCCGCCAGTTTGCGGTTCCTGTCGCCCTTCCTGCCTTGCGTGCGACTTGGCAGGTGGCAGACCGCAACGTGCAGAGTATCCCCAGAGGACAATACGCCCCAGGCATGCAGCAAGTCACGTGTGGGATATAGTCCTGCCGCTTCGGAGGGCACACGCCGTGCCTCGCTGCCTAACAGACGGAAGTCCTGGGGCAGATACATCAGAGCCACATCCATTCCACGGCTATCAGGACTGTCCGTCACCACGTAACGGTAACCCAACGAGCGAAGCACGCTACGCTGTGTGAGGTCTCGCATACAAGTGTCGTTCTCTATCTCACACAGCCCCACCAACGACGGAGGACTGTCTCCGCCTGCCGCCATCACCACTCGCCCCAAGTCGTCCAGTTTCTGCCAGTAGCGCCCCCATGTCCAGTGCCTGTCGCTCTCGGGAAGGAATTCATAGTCGTTCTTCAGCGTGTCGTGCCGGCAATCAAAGAGGTTCTCCACGTTCCACTCCATCACCCTCAACTTGCCCTGCCCCCTTGCCGCGACACAGAGGCAAAGAAGCGGAAAAAGCAAGAAAATACGGCTTGTCATGCCTACAAAGGTATGGAAACATTCGGATAATATTGCCAGGATTGCCTTTTTTCCCTACCTTTGTCTTATTAAACACCCTAATGAATGGTTAATAACAACAGGAAAGGCATTTTTCCGCTCATGGCAATAACCCTGCTACTGAATGCCCCAGCCTATGCGGGATGGAACATACAAAGCGGAAAACAATACTACATAACCTGCAACTACACCAGTGGTTTCGTGGCTCTTGGCTCTTACCAAGGGAGCTCTTACGATGTATATTACCAGACAGCCCCTGCCACACCCACGAGCGACGGTTACTGGTACATAAGCAAGGGCAGCGAGGGATATGTCTTCCAGAATTGCGCGAGTGGCCAGTATCTCTCGTGGACCAGTGAGTATAACACCGACAAATGCAAATACCTTACCTTGACAGACGAGGTAAGCGGCACAGACGAGGAATGGACCATAACGCAGGGTAGCGGCTTCGTGAGCATACGCAGTGTGGCGCAGCCTAACTATCAGTTCAACCTCAGGACAAGCACATACATGATGGGCTGCTACAAGAGCACAAGCAACGACTACAATGAGCAGTTCAACATCTACGACTCTTCTGGGGCTGCAATCGTTTACAGCGAGATTGATTCTTACGTTGAAAGCATCACTATTGAGGCGGAACAGGCGGAGATAGAAGAAGGAGAAAGCCTGCAACTCCACGCCACAGTGAGCCCATCGGACGCTACTGACCCCTCTGTAATCTGGAGCTCCAGCGATGAAAGTGTAGCCACAGTCAGCAAGTCTGGACTGGTGACTGCCCTAAGCCAAGGGAAAACTACTATCACCGCAACCGCCAACGACGGACACGGAGCGACAGGTTCTATAGAAATCAGCGTGAAAAAATCTTCATACGTTGAGCACAGCGATGAAATGCTCTACCTGCGACGTGCCGACAGCACAATGCTGATGATACCGTGCGATTACGTCACAGACTATTCCTACAGCGGCAGCCTCTTCACAGCCACCTTAGTGGACGGGGCAGATCTCACGCTTTGGTCCATTGTGGAGGTGAGCGAAGACACGCCTGCCGACCTGCCAGCCTTCTCGTCATACAAGTTCAACAACAAGTATAACAGCCAAGTATTTACCGACGTGGAGAGCGACAACCCAGGGAAAGACACCATAAGCCTCTCAGTAGGCTGCATAGGCAAGTGGCTCACTGCCTCGTTCCAGCTAACGGCAGAGGGCACAAAAGCGTGGGTGGACGGAGTGCGGCAGCAGAGCAAAAAGACCCGCCAAAGCTTCGCAAATCCCGTGACATACGAGCTCACCAACAGCTATTGGCAGACGCTGAGACTGAAGATGGAGGCTGACGGCACCTACACAAGGGAGTATGCCGATTACAGCCGTAAGGTGACGGTTAGCGTTGATTTCCTCTCCGACCATCCCACAAGCCAATACGGAGTGCCTCGCATAGACATCACCCTAAGCAACACAGGCAGCTGGAGCAGCAGCAACTGGATAGGCAAAAATGGGAAGTCATATTACGAGACCGCCTCCATAGCCATAGACGGCGCTGGCGTTTTCCCCGATATGGAGTCTACTCCCATACAGATAAAAGGAAGAGGAAACACCACGTGGAGCGACTCTTACCGCAGCAAGAATCCCTACCACTTCAAGTTCTCAACCAAACAAAAGCCACTTGGCATGAAGAGCGGGAAACACTGGATTCTGCTCTCTAACAAACAGACTGGCTCTATGACCACTAACGCCATGGGCCACAAGGTGGGCAATCTATTGGAGACAGCCGGCACTAACCACGTGGTGCCCGTGGAGTTATACATAAACGGCAGCTACCGCGGTAGTTACGACCTTACGGAACGTATAGGGTTCAGCAACAACTCTATCGACCTTGACGACGATACCTATGCCGCCATGATAGAAATGGACACCTACACTGATGAGACCATTTACAAAAGCAACGCTTACAGCCTGCCAGCCAAAATACATATCCCCGACATAGGAGAGGAAGGCGTGACTCTCACCTCTTCCCAGATAATAAGCGACTTCAACAGCATGGTTTCTGCCGTTCACACTGGCACCGACAGTTTCCTGCATCAAGTAGACCCCGACTATCTGGCACGCTACCTGCTCGCGTGTGAGTACATAGTCAATTGCGAACTGGATCACCCAAAGAGCGTATTCCTTTACAGCGAGAACGTCACAGACGAGCTAAATGCCGACGGTGACGACGAAACTCCGTGGATTTACGGTCCCATCTGGGACTGCGACTGGGCTTTCGGATATGAGAATACCAAAAGTTACTATATCTATGATGCTGATTTAGACCTCTACTCTTATCTGAAGAAGAACGGAACAAGCAAGGGAGTGGCAGGTCAGTTCTTCAGTGCCCTGCGATATAACTCCACCGCGGTAGACCGCATTTACTACGAACTGATGTATAATTTCGTGAACAAGGGCGGACTGGACGAATTAGTCGATTATTGCGACGAATATTACTCTTTTGCCGCATCTGCGTTCCAGCATAACTCAAGCAACGAGACAAGCGAGCGAGATGGCACAAACTATGCCACCATGGCTACTAACAGCAAGTCGTGGTTCTCTAAACGCGCGACGTACATATTGGGCACCCTCACGCCTTACGACATAACGGACGAAGAGGAAGAGGAAGACACCAACACTTCCGATAAAATGGGCGATGTGAACGACGACGGGGCGGTTAGCGTGTCCGACCTGGTGTGTGTCCTCAACTATCTCGCGGGTCTCGAAAACGAGACCTTCATCTCCAGCCGTGCTGACACTGACAGCAACGGAGAAATTGATGACCTGGATGTGGAGCTGCTGTGCGACACTATCATGGAGCGGCAAAGTGACATTAACCGCAACCTGCACCTACCCACAGCAGACATCTCTCTGCAAATGGAGAATACGGCTTGCCTCCCAAACTCCGATGGCAGCCTGCCACTTACCCTTAGCGTGGACGAGGGCCAGTATTCCGCCCTACAAATGGATTTGCATCTTCCAGAAGGAGTGGAACTCGATGGTGTGACGCTACCCTCGGAACTTAGTGACATGAACAGCCGCAGCAAACTAATAGAAGACGGCAAATACCGCGTAATCATCTATGGCGACGGCTCCTGCCTCCTGCCAGAAGAGCCTTCCACTTTTCACTTTAAGTTGCAGACTGGCGAGGCGGTATCAGGTTACGCTTACATAACTGGCGTACTTGCCTCCACCTCATTGGGCGAGGAGCAACGACTGCCCTGCACGGGATGTAGCCTCATCGTCACCGATGACGCGGCAGGTATCCGTAATGCCAGGGATAAGGAGGAAACTCCAAATTCCACAAACGGCATCATCTACGACCTTAGCGGCCGCCGCGTGAGCGACGCACAAGCGGCACAGAGGCACGGAATATACATAATAAACGGCAAGAAGGTAGTCCGCTAATTCTCGAAGCAATCTCTATCACTGCAAGGATTCCACATAATCAGCGCACGAACGAGGGCTGGTCACCGCACGAACGAAGGCTCGTCACCACACTGATTCATGCGTGTCAGTGCAACGACCCTGATGCAACGTAGAGAGGCAAAAGCCTCGTTCCGTCAACGGTCCGCGTTAACACTGATTATTTGCCTCAGGTCGGTGGTGTAGTGCTGCGATATGTATTCTCTGCGCATGCGCCAACCCTCGGAAACTGCCCCACCGTTGATAGCAGAGAAGTTTCCCTGAACGGCAGTGTGGACGGCATCGTGACCGCACTGGTGGTTTATGACATCTACGACACGAGAGAGGTGTTCGCTGCGTTGACGGTCGAGAGGGTCGAATAGATTGCCCTGAACAACGTGGTCGTCACAGAGATTCCACACTATAACACCAGCTTTCTTGTACTGCGCCCCAGAGCGGAAGTCTCTCCTGATTACTCCCATCGCTGCCGATACCAGTTCACGAAGGTCATTTGTGGGGGTGACGAATTGAAGAGTGCGGTTGATGATGTTAGGGGCTACATCTGTGCGGAAACGGCTTGTATGGGCATAAACCGTGAGTGAACCGCAGAGAGAATGCTGCGCACGAAGTTTGTGGCTACATGCCGCCGTGAAGTTAGCGACAGCCTCTTCCAACTGACCTTGACAGGAGACACCTTGACCAGGGAAACTTCGGCTGGTGCAGATGCTACCTTTTTCAGCTGGCTGATCAATATCTATGCAACTGATGCCTCGCAGTTCCTTCCACTTGTGCAGCCCTGTGACGCTGAGACGACGACGCACCCAATCCTCGCTCAATTCGGAGAATTGGAGAGCAGTGTGCACACCCTGAACGTGCAGGAAATCGCGGGAACGGCGACCTATGCCCCAAACGTCAGCCACATCTAAGAGGCGTAGAGCTTGCTGCCTCTTCCGCTCGTTGTCGATGATGCAAACCCCCTTATATGCCCTGTAATGCTTGCCGAAGTGCGCAGCCACCTTGGCGAGGGTTTTTGTGGGAGCTATGCCAACGGTGACTGGTATGCCTGTGCCCTGCCCGACCGTGCGCACTATGCGCCGCCCAAAGTCAGGAAGAGCGGGCACGCCATGAAGGTCGAGGAAACACTCGTCTATGCTGTACTGCGAAATATCTGGCGCAAGTTGGGCAAGAAGTGTCATCACACGGCGCGACATGTCGCCATATAGTACATAATTACTGCTGAAGACCCGCACGGAATGGCGCTCTAACGCGTCCCTGACCTTGAAGAGAGGGTCACCCATCTTCAAACCAAGCGCCTTAGCCTCGTTGCTGCGGGCTATAATGCAACCGTCGTTGTTGGAGAGCACCACAACAGGCTGCCTCTGCAGAGAGGGGTTGAAGACCCGCTCGCAGGAGACATAGAAGTTGTTGCAATCCACCAAGCCGAACATGGACGATTCCCCCTACTACTTGCCCTGCAACTGGTCACGAATGTTATAGGTGACCACTCCCCAGATGATGAAGTCGTTATCAGCCGTGACCTTGATGGGAGGATAACTATCGTTGGCAGGCAAGAGCCAGATGCAACCAGCCTGTAAATCACGGCGGAAAGTCTTCAGAGTGAACTCCCCGTCGATATATGCCACCACTATGTTGTTCTCCTGGGGAATGAGCGATTTGTCCACAACCAAGAGGTCTCCGTCGCATATTCCCCTGCCCTGCATGGAATTGCCCATGGCACGGGCGTAAAAAGTGGTGGCAGGGTGTCGCACAAGCTCGCGATTGAGGTCGATGCTGTCGCCCATGTAGTCCTGCGCCGGGGAGGGAAAGCCCGCTCTTACGCCCTCATCGGCAAAGGAGAGCGGGAGCTGGCTTTCGGCATCAGCCGCGTAGAGAGTGAGCTTTATTTCATCGTCCATAAGCGAGGGAAGAAGAGAAATTAACGCACTACCTTCTTGCCGTCGATGATATAGATACCCGGCGCAAGACTGACATCAGAGGCGACGCGCATGCCAGAGAGCGTGTACACGCCGCCCCGATGAAAAGGGTCGGTGGCAGAGAGACCCGATATGCCTGTCTGCTCGTCATTCTCCCCTAAATAAGTGAGGGAGAAAGTATCGAAGATAGTCCAGTCGGTGGAGACGGAAACTATTTTCTTCACGCCTATGGTAAGCTCTCCGTCGGAGCCGACAGCACATTCAAGCTGATTGGGATAAAGCCCCGCCAGGAAGTAGAAAGAAGCCTGCTCCATGGTGTTGGGTATATATCCGTATGGGCTTTGGCTCACACCAACAGTACCGACATTGCCAGCCTCGCTGAAGATGGAGACCAGCGAGGTGTCGACATCGCAAAGGTTGCTATGGGCGTAAAGTTTGGCATTGAGAGCCTCGGCATCTGCAGTGCGGGCACTGGCTGCCGAAGAATAACTTCCGCAGCGGTAGAAACCCTGACAGGAGAGCAGATAACGACCAGGTGTCAAGCCTGTGACAGTCTGGTAGACATCGAAGGTTGTGTTATATTTCTCCGCGGCGCTGTAGCTGACTGTAGGCGAGCGTTCCCAACCAAGAGTGCCTTCGTCGCAACAG